>JALHUB010000052.1 GCA_022865685.1 Dehalococcoidia bacterium
CCGCCCTGCTGGCAGACGCGCGGGGCGCGGCGCTGCTCGGCGTGCGAAATGTTCTCTGCGTCAGCGGCGACCATCCGTCGCTCGGCACGTCGCCAGAAGCTGCCGCCGCGTTCGACGTCGACCCCACGCAGCTCGTGCAACTGCTGAGAAACGGCGATGCCACGGCTTCGATGCTTCTGATCGGCGCCGAGGTTTACCCGCAGCTCCGTCCGCTGGACCTTGCCCTGATCGATACCCGCAAGAAAGTCGTTGCCGGCGCCGGCTTCCTGATAACGCAGCCCATATTCGATAGCGACGCCTTCGACGAGTGGATGACCGCCGTCCGCGAAGAGGGCCTCAGCGACCGCACCGCCATCCTTGCGGGTGTGCAGGCGCTAACGAGCGCCGACGAGGCGGTCGCGTCACAGCGGCGCTTGCACATCCCTGACGGCGTCATAGCCAGGCTCGGGGGCGCCTCTGACGTTGCCGCCGAGGGCATCGCCATTTGCGCCGAGCTTGCCGCGCGAATAGCCACCGTCGACGTCGTGCGCGGCATCTACATCCGATCGGCAGGCAAGCCGGAGAACGTCGCGGAGATCATGCGGCGCGCCGGCCTGCGAGTCGCGTAGCAGGAGGGACTCTTGCCCGAACGCTATCACGTCCCTACCGTGCCCACGCCGGGCCGCTTCCCGAAGATCGGCAAGTACGGCATCGTCGACTGGCGGGAGGACTGCGCCCGTTGTCGCAACTGCGTGAAGAACGCCTGCGTCAGCGGCATCTGGCCGCTGGAGCGCGCCTATGATCGTGATCCCACGACGCCGCTCGAGCCCTCGTTCGACTGTCGGGCCTGCCTGTCCTGCGTCCAGGGTTGCACGAAGGGAATCCTGTCGTTATCCGTCAATCCGGCCTACCTGATGCTCGGCGACGGCTACTGGAGCCGCGAAATGCTGTCGACGACGTGGGCCCAGGCGGAGACCGGCCGCATCCCCGTCTCGGGCGCCGGCTACCGCGGCCCCTTCTGTGGGCCCGGCTTCGATTCCATGTGGACCGACATGTCGGAGATCGTGCGGCCGACGCGCGACGGCATACACGGGCGCGAGTACATCAGCACGTCGGTCGACATCGGGTCGAAGCCGCTGCGCGTGCGATTCGACGCGGACGGCGTGGCAGACGAAGAGCCGCCGCTCATCGAGCTGCCGGTGCCCTTCATCCTCGACGTCCCGCCGTGGGGCTCGGACGGCAAGCGCCTGGCGACGGCTCGGGCGAGCGCGGCGAAGACGCTGCGGACGCTGAGCGTGATGCGCGCGTCGCAGATCAGCGACAGCGACGACCTCGCCACCCTGGCGCCGCTGCTCGACGGCGAGGAAATCGCGGCGAACGAGCCCCTATTGCGTGGGGCTCGCCTCGTCGAACTCAGCGACGGCCCGCAAGTCGCTCATTATGTGAAGCAAGCGCTGGATGTCAACCCGCGCCTCGTCGTCGGCGTGCGCACGCCTTTCACCGTCCATGCCGGCGAGCGCCTGCTGCGACTTCACGAAGCCGGCGTCCGCGTAGTCCATCTCTGCGCTGACGAGTACGGCCGCGAGGTCGCCACCGACGAGCCGCGCTACCTGAGAGACGCACTGCGCGACGTGCACGGCCGCCTGGTGCAGGAGGGCATCCGCGACGAGATAACCCTGATCGTCGGCGGCGGCATCGCGCTGGCGGAGCACATGGCGAAGGCGATTATCTGCGGCGCCGACCTGGTGGCGGTGAGCGCGCCGTTGCTCGTGGCGCTGGGCTGTCGCGTCTGCGACGGTGACCACGACGCGAACTGCCCGGTGCAGATCCAGGACGTCGAGGCGGAATACGCGGCGCAGCGCATGGTGAACCTCATGGGTGCCTGGCACTCGCAGCTAATCGAGGTACTGGGCGCCATGGGCATCCGCGAGGTGCGGCGTCTGCGTGGTGAGACCGGCCGGGCGATGTTCCTGGAAGACCTTGATAGGGAGGCGTTCGGTGACATCGGTTATTGAGCGACCGGTCACGGGAGCCGAGGCCGAGCGTCGCAACGGGCCGCCGCTGGAGACGGTCGAACGCGTCGTGCGGCCGATGCCGGACCGCTATCGCAACCCTATCGGCCCCTACAAGGTGCGTCGGAGCGCCGACTGCCGGAGCTGCGCCGTCTGCGTCGACATCTGCCCCTACGGCGTCCACGTGAAGCCGGCCGGCTACAAGCTGCCGCTGCGGCCGCGCGACTACCTCTGCATCGGCCCCAGGTGCGCCGAGACGGACCATTACTGCGTCGAGCACTGTCCGAACAAGGCGCTCTCGGTGGGCCGCAACCCGACGGCCGACGCCATCGGCGACCCCCGCTGGACCTCCGACCTCCTGCTCGCGACCTGGCGACAGGCGGAGACCGGCAGCATGACAAGCTTCGGCGATCTCGAGTACCGCCACGGTGCCTCCGGCGGCGGCTTCGACGCGCTGCGCTTTCGCTTTCCACAGACGCTGGCCACCGTTGCGCCGGAGGATGTCGACACTCGCCTGGAGCTGAACCGTCGCGACGACGGGCGTCCACGGGTCACAATCGATATGCCCATCTACGGCGGCGGCATGTCGTTCGGGTCCGTGAGCATCTACACGATCCTCGGCAAGGCCCGGGCGGCCGCGGCGTGGAACAGCTTCTCGTGCTCGGGCG
>JALHUB010000007.1 GCA_022865685.1 Dehalococcoidia bacterium
CGCCTGCCGCTCGCGACGTCGGGGCGGCGTCCGCGGTTGGCGCGGGACGAGGGAAAGGCCATGACCGGATACTGGCAGCGGCTATCGACACGGCGCATTTCTCGAAGGCAGGCCCTCCGCGCCGGGGCCGCGGGCCTCGGCGCAGGCGCGCTGGCGCTTGCCGGCTGCGGGGGCAGCGAAAGCAAGCAAACAAGCACGCCAGTCGCGGAAGGAACGCCCCAGCCCGGTGGCACCCTTGTCTACGGCCTCAACTCCGACCCGGGCGACCTCGACGAACAGGAGGGCGTCACCAACTACTGGTGCTCGAGCCAGTTCAACGGCTTCCTGTTCCACATCAATCTAAAGACCCAGGAGATGATGCTCCAGATGGCGGACAAGTTCGAACAGCCGGACGAACTGACCTATCTCTGGACGCTCAAGCCGGATATCAAGTTCCACAACGTCGACCCCGTCAACGGCCGCGTCGTGACGGCGGATGACGTCGTCTATAGCATGACGCGAAGACGAGACGACCCCGTATCCCAAAACGATAAGCAGTTTCTGCGAGACTTCACCGCCGGCTTCGAGGCGGTCGACCCCCTGACCTTCAAGCTGACCACCAAGCAGCCCTACAGACCCGCAATCGATGAACTTGGCAACCCGAGCTATCCCATCGTTCCTCATGAGGCCGTCGAGAAGTTCGGCGACCTCAAGAGCAACCCTGTCGGTTGTGGCCCGTACATCCTCACGGAGTTCATCCGAGCGCAGTCGGTCAAGATGCACAAGAACCCGGACTACTTCATGCCCGGGCGTCCTTACCTGGACAACATCGAATGGCAGATCATCCTCGAAGCCTCCACTTGCCTACAGGCGTTCGAGACGGGCAAGCACGACTATACGACGGTCTCGCTGGACAAGCTGAAGGTGGAGAGGCTTCAGAGCCTCTCGCACGTCGTAATCCGCGAGGTGCCGAACTTCTGGCGGCACACGCTCCTATTGCGTGTCGACCAAGACCCTTTCAAGGACCCGCGCACCTGGGAGGCGATTGACCTCACGGTCGACCGGAGCGACCTGATCGAAAAGATGGCTTTCGGTGAAGGCCAGTACACAGGCCCTGTTCCAGCGAGCCTGACGCAGTACACGCTCCCTCAGGACGAACTGCGCGAGTTCTACAAGGTCGACCTCACGAAAGCCAAGCAACTGCTTTCCGCCGCCGGCTTTTCCGATGGATTAGACTTCGACGGCTACCTCGAAAACGTTGTCGACATGCAGAAATTCGCCACTGTTCTGAAGGACCAACTGTCGAAGGTCAATATCAACATGAACATCATACCGAGAGAGCTTGGCACTTACCTCGCGCAGAACCTCTACGGGCGCAACTTCCAGGGAACTATGTACTACAACTTGCCGTATGTCGAACCGGACAGGCCGCTCTGCGCGTACTACAGCAAGGGCCAGGCCGGCTTCTCCTTCTCAGGCTACAGCAACCCCGCGATCGACGTCTGGATAGAGAAAGAGCGAGCAGAGTTCGATAACGACAAGCGCCGCCAGATCATCCTTGACGCGCAGAGAGACATGCTCAAGGAGCACGGGCCCCAGATCAATACCTACATCCCGACCGCCTGGGCGGCCCACAAGGACTGGGTCCACGGCGTCGAGAAGGTCGTCGGAATCGGCGCAGCGTCGTACCTGAATATCGAGAACTGGGTGACGCCGAAGCCATAGAACGGCATCCCTTCGCGCCGGAAGCGGACCGGTATTGGTCGCGCGCAGTCTGGCCCGCCTTTCGCGGTTCCTGTAGGATGGACGTGATGATTCCCACCCAATTGCATCGTCTGCCCGAACGCGTTCTCATCGTCGGGCTCGCCGCCGGCGCCATCGCACTCGCGTCGCTGGCGGCTGCCTGCTCGTCCGGCGCCAAGGACGAGACGAAGGCGCCGGCTGCGACGTCGACGAGCACTCGTTCGGCCACGGCGACGGCGAAGGCCACCGTCGCGCCCGCGGACACGTCCACGCCCGCGTCGACGCCCGAGCCGACAACAGCGGTAGCGCCGACCAGCGTTCCACCAATCGACACGCCCGCCGCCGAACCGCCTCCGCCCGCGTCGACGCCCGTCGACGCGCCGCAGATACAGTTGTCGGCGCCGGTGATCGGTCAGGGCGAGACGACGACGATAAGGCTGTGGAACTACTTCGCCAGCAGCGCAACGGCGTTCTGCGACGAGCGGCGCTATCCCATCGTCGCCGATGGCGAGTCGTTCTGGGGCGTAATCGGCGCAGCGGGAGACGCGGTAGCCGGCACCCACGCCGTCACCATCGACCTGTACGACACGAACGGCGACGTGATCGGGGAGCTGGCAACGCAAGTGACGGTCGTCGACATGGGATACCCCGTGGAGAACATCGATCTCCCCGCCGACGTCACCGGCTCCCTCGATCCCGGCCTCATACAGCAAGAGAACAATGCCCGCGCTTCATCCTTCGCGCAGTTCACGGCGCAGAAGCTGTGGTCGGGGCCGTTCATTTGGCCGGTCGCGGAGGTCATCGTGAGTCCCTACGGGATCCGTCGCAGCTACAACGGCGGCCCGGTGAACAGCTTCCATCAGGGGCTCGACCTGGCAGCCGACGAAGGAGTGCCCGTGGCCACCGGCAACAGCGGGCGCGTGGCATACGTGGGAAGCGGGCCGACGCACGGTAACAGCGTCCTCATCGACCACGGCGACGGCGTATTCAGCGGCTACAACCATCTCTCAGCCGTGAGCGTGCAGGTAGGGCAGATGGTTGGCAAGGGCGACGTCGTCGGCCTCATAGGCAGCACGGGCATGGCGACGGGTCCGCACCTGCACTGGGAGGTCCTCGTCCGCGGATTGCCGGTCGACCCGGTGCCGTGGACGCTTCAGGACGTCAACCCCTAGCCGGGACCATGATACGTAGGCCAGGCTTTCCAGCCTGGCCATCAACTAGACGCCGAGACTGGAAAGTCTCGGCTACGTTGTTCTGAGCACCTTCCGGCGCCTCAAGCCCCAAGCTCGCCCAGCTCGTAGAGGGCGGCCGCAGCGGCGACTACCCCGGCCGTCTCCGAGCGGAGAATCCGCGGCCCCAACGAGACCGTCAGCACGCCCAGATCGACCGCCCGGTCGACCTCCTGTCGCGCGAAGCCGCCTTCCGGCCCGACGAAGATGCTGATGACGGGCGTCTTCTTGCCCTTCCCGACAGCCTGTCGGAGCGCCTGCCGCAGCGTCGTCTGGCGTTCGCCTTCCCAGGGCAGCAGACGCAGCCCCTCCGCCGATTCCAGCGCGTCGCTGAGCGACATGGCAGGCACAAGCTCGGGCAGATGGGAGCGGCCGCACTGCTCGGCGGCCTCAGTCACGATGCGCCGCCAGCGCTCCCGTCGCTCGACGCGGCCCGTGCGCGGCCGGACGACGCCGCGATGGCTCACGAGCGGCACGAACTTCGCGACGCCGATCTCGGTGCCCTTCTCCAGTACCCAATCGAAGCGGTCACCCTTGATGATCGACTGGTAGAGGACGACGCGGGCCTGCGGCTCGGGAAGCCCCGCGCGCCGCGACAAGATCGTGACGCGTACCGTCGGGCTGCTCACGTCCTCCAGTTCCGCCTCGTACTCACCGCCGCGCCCGTCGACCAGGATGATCCTGTCGCCGCGTCGCAGCCGCAGCACGTGCCGCAGGCGATGGGAGAGCTCGCGGTCCAGCTCCGCAGCGTCGCCCTGCAATGCATCGGGAGAGACGAAGAATCTGTCCATTCACGTCACCTCGAACAGGAGCGTGCGCCAGTCGCCCTCGGACATCGTTGCCGTGACCGTCGCACCGGCCTGCTCCAGCGCCAACCGGCAGGCGTCGACGCGCTCTTCGCTGATGCCACCGGCGATTCCCAGGCCGCCCGCTTTCAGGGCGCCGACCAGCCCCCTTGCCAGGTCGATGATCGTCGCACTGCTGATGTTGGCGACGACGCAGTCGAACCGCTTGTCCTGTGCGCCATGAAAGGGCCACGCGGCGCCCAGGCTTCCCTCAGCCACGCTCACCTTGTCCTCGACGCCGTTCGCCATGACGTTCGCCTTCGCGATATCGACCGCCAGGGGGTCGGTGTCCAGCGCAACGACCTCCGCCGCGCCGAGGAGAGCGGCAGCGATTGCCAGTATGCCGGAGCCAGCGCCCAGGTCGAGGATGCGCCATCCCGCGGTTACTCGCTCCTGAAGCGCCAGCAGGCACATTCGGGTCGTTGGGTGCTGGCCGGTGCCAAACGCCATGCCGGGGTCGAGAGTGATGAGCGCCTCTCCCGGCTGCGCGCGATAGCGCCGCCAGCGCGGGCGTATCACCAGCCGGCCCACGCGCTGCGCGTGGAAGTGCCTCTTCCAGGCGTTCGCCCAATCCTCCTCGTGGACCGTGCGGCCGCGGAGCACCGTCAACGGCTGTGACAGATCGAGGTGTGACAACGCCCGTCGAAGGGCGCGGCTGCGAGAGGGAAGGCGGGCATCGCGCGGAAGATACACCCTCAACGACAGGGTGCCCTGACCAGCGCCGTCCTCCTCAATTGCCACGCCGCCGGCACGTTCGCGAAGGACGTCGCTTACGGCCTCTTCATCGGCCGCTGCGGCGACGACGGAGATCTCGAGCCAGTCCAAGTCGATGCCTTCAACAGGGGAAATGCGGCCGTCCGGACTAGCCGCCGAACGTCTCCTTCACCTTGCCCATGAAGCCCCTGCCGTCGGGGCGGCGTCCGTGCACCCGCAGCGACTCGTCGAGCTCCGTCAGGAGGCGCTTCTGCTCCTCAGTCAGGTGCGTCGGCGTCACGACGTTCACTTGCACGATCATGTCGCCGCGACCGCCGCCGCGCACGTGGGGGACACCGTGCTTCTTCAGCACGAAGACCTGCCCGCTCTGAGTGCCCGCGGGTATCTTAAGGGGCCGGTCGCCCTCCAGCGTCGGGACCTGCACCTCGTCGCCGAGTGCGGCCTGCGCGAAGCTACCGTCGAAGTCGAGCAGGATGTGGTCACCCTCGCGCCGGAAGAGCGGGTGCTCCTTCACGGAGAGCACGATGTAGACGTTCCCGCGTCCGCCGCCGTAGAGGCCCATCTCGCCCTCGCCGCTGATGCGAATCTGCGAGCCCGATTCCACGCCCGCCGGTATCCGGACCTGCAGCTTGCGTTTGCGCATCTCGCGCCCGCTGCCGCGACACTGGTGGCACGGCGTGTCGACTACTCGACCCTCGCCGCCGCAGCGATCGCAGGTGGTGACGTTGATGAACTGGCCGAAGATGCTCCGCTGGGCGCGCCGAATCTCGCCGCTGCCGTTGCAGACGGGGCACTTTCGCGGCTCGGTGCCCGGCTCAGCGCGTAGCCCGTTGCAGACGGGGCAAGGCTCGCTGCGGCTGACCTCGACCTCCTTCTCGCAGCCGAAGACGGCATCTTCGAAGGCGAGCGTCAGGCGGTAGTGGAGGTCGGCGCCGCGCTGCGGCTGTCGACGCCGGCCGGTGCCGCCGAAGAAGGCGTCGAAGATATCGCCGAAGCCGCCGATGTCGAATCCTTCGAAGGCGCGCGCGAAGGGACTCTCGGCGCCGGCGTGGCCGAAGCGGTCGTACATGGCGCGCTTCTCCGGGTCGGAGAGCACCTCGAAGGCCTCGTTGATCTCCTTGAAGCGTTCCTCAGCGTCCGGCTCGCGGTTCTTGTCCGGGTGGTGCTTCATCGCCAGGCGACGGAAGGCGCGCTTTATCTCGTCCTGGCCGGCGTTGCGGGGCACGCCGAGGAC
Organism: Dehalococcoidia bacterium; assembly: GCA_022865685.1. Classification (GTDB taxonomy): domain Bacteria; phylum Chloroflexota; class Dehalococcoidia; order DSTF01; family JALHUB01; genus JALHUB01. Next base: position 5,745 of record JALHUB010000007.1, read on the forward strand.
GTCATAGTAGTCGAGCTTTGTGGTCATAGAGTCGATGCAATCCAATCGAGAGTGAAGCCGATCAACCTATGATAGCAGATTCGGCGCTGGCTTTCACGCGGGGCGTCGTCGTGTGCTGCTCGCCTGTGGCAACGGCGCGAATCGGGGCAGTGCGAAGAATCGCGGCGGGTACGGAGCCCCACCGCGGACAAGGCCTCTACACTTCGCGGAACTCGCCTTCGACGGTGCCCTCCTCCGGCGGCGCTTGGCCCTCGCCTTCGCCTTCGCCGCCCGGCGGGACTTCCGAGCCTGTCTGGCCGTACGCTGCCGCACCGATCTTCTGCATCGACTCCGACAACTCGTTCATGGCGCTGCGTACCTGATCGACGCCCGCCGAAGTCAGCGCGCTCCGCAGAGCCGCGATCTTCCCTTCCACCTCGCTCTTGATGTCGGCAGGGACATGCTCCGCCTGGTCGCGCAGTGTCTTCTCGGCGTTGTAGGCCATGCTGTCGGCCATGTTGCGCGTCTCGATCTCTTCGCGACGCCGCCGGTCCTCCTCGGCGTGCGTTTCCGCCTCGCGCTGGAGCTTTTCGACCTCATCCTTGCTGAGGCCGGAACCGGCGGTGATCGTTATCTTCTGCTCGCGGCCCGTCGCCTTGTCGCGCGCCGACACGTTGAGGATGCCGTTCGCGTCGATATCGAACGTCACGTCGATCTGCGGGACGCCCCGCGGCGCCGGCAGGATACCATCCAGCATGAACCGCCCCAGCGACTTGTTATCCGCGGCCAGTGTGCGCTCCCCCTGGAGCACGTGGATTTCGACGCTCGGCTGGTTATCAGCGGCGGTGCTGAACGTCTGGCTCTTGCTGGTCGGTATCGTCGTGTTGCGGGGGATGAGGGGCGTCGCCACGCCGCCGAGCGTCTCGATGCCGAGCGTGAGGGGCGTCACGTCGAGCAGCAACACGTCGTGCACCTCGCCCTTGAGCACGCCCGCCTGGATCGCGGCGCCGATGGCGACCACCTCGTCCGGGTTGACGCCCTTGTGCGCCTCCTTGCCGAAGAACTGTCGCACAGTGTCCTGGACCATCGGCATGCGCGTCTGCCCGCCGACGAGCACGACCTCGTCGACCTGCGCCGCCGTGATGCCGGCGTCGGAGAGGGCCTGCTTGCACGGCCCCAGCGTGCTCTCGACGAGGTCGCCGACGAGCTGTTCCAGCTTCGAGCGCGTGAGGGTTATGTTCATGTGCTTCGGCCCCGAGGCGTCGGCGGTGATAAAGGGCAGGTTGATCTCGGTCTGGATCACGGTTGAGAGCTCGCACTTCGCCTTCTCGCCCGCCTCCTTCAGCCGCTGCAGCGCCATGCGGTCCTGCTTGAGGTCGATGCCCTGGTCGCGGCGGAACTCGCCGCAGAGCCAGTCGATGATCCGCTGGTCGAAGTCGTCGCCGCCGAGGTGGGTGTTGCCGGAGGTCGACTTCACCTGAAACGTGCCTTCGCCCAGCTCGAGGATGGAGATGTCGAAGGTGCCGCCGCCGAGGTCGTAGACGGCGATCGTCTCCTCTGCTTTTTTCTCCAGCCCGTAGGCGAGGGACGCGGCCGTGGGCTCGTTGATGATGCGCAGCACCTCGAGTCCGGCGATCTTGCCGGCGTCCTTCGTCGCCTGGCGCTGACTATCGTTGAAGTAGGCGGGCACGGTGATGACCGCTTCGGTGACGGTCTCTCCCAGGTACGCCTCGGCGTCGGCCTTCAGCTTCTGGAGGATCATGGCGGAGATCTCGGGCGGCGAGTAGTCGCGGCCGCCCAGGGCGACGTGAGCGTCGTTGTTCGGGCCCTGCGCGATCTTGTAGGCGAGCAGCGTCTTGTCGCGTTCGACCTCCGGGTCGTCGAACTTGCGCCCCATGAGGCGCTTGATCGAGTAGATAGTGTTATCGGGGTTGGTGATGGCCTGTCGCTTCGCAACGGTGCCGACGAGCCGCTCCCCCGACTTACTGACGGCGACCACGGACGGCGTGGTGCGTCCGCCCTCGCTGTTAGGGATGACGGTGGGCTCGCCGGCCTCGATGACGGCGACGCAGCTATTGGTGGTCCCGAGGTCGATTCCGATTACTTTCGCCATGATGGCTCCCTCCGGTCTGGAGATGTGTCTGATCCAATAATACCGCTTGCAGGCCGTAGGGCGAGCGTCGCTTGTCTGCCAGACGACGCCAATGCTTCCCGCCCTCCCGCCCAGGGAAGATCTTCTGAGGGACA
>JALHUB010000053.1 GCA_022865685.1 Dehalococcoidia bacterium
CAGCGGCACCAGGAACAGCGCCCCGACGAATGCCGCCTGGCCCGGTATCCAGAGGATACTCACTGCGCGAAAAAGCGGGTCGCGGAGGAGGCGAAGGTCGATCAGCGGCTCCTTCGTCCGCATCTCGACGGCCGCGAAAACGGCAAGGAGCGCGATGCCGGCGATTGCCGTCAGGATGACACGCGGGTCATCGAGTCCGCGCGTCCCGCCCTCGGCAAGCGCGTACATCAGCGTCGCGAGGCCCGTCGCCGAGAGCACGAAGCCCGGCACGTCGAGGCGCCCGGGTCGCGCCTGTCGCTCCTCACGCAGCAAAAGACCGGCGAACGTTATCGCCAGGATGCCGACGGGTATGTTGATCAGGAAGATCCAGTGCCACGAGTGGTATTCGACGAGATAGCCGCCGAGCACCGGGCCCGCCGCCGGCGCCATGGCCGTCGGAATCGAGACCAGCGCGCCGGCCTGCGCCCTCTCCGAAGGCGCGAACGACCGGAAGACCATCGCCATGCCCACGGGCATAAGCATGCCGCCGCCCATGCCCTGGAGTACGCGGAACGCTACCAGCTCGTGGATGCTTCCCGAGAGCGCGCAGAGCAGCGAGCCGATGGTGAAGGCCGCGAGCGCCGCCATGAACGTCCGCTTCGTCCCGAAACGGTCGCCGACCCAGCCGCTCACGGGGATGAACACCGCCAGCGCCAGCAGGTACGCCGTCACGACCCACTCGATCGTCGTGGCGTCCGCCTTGAACTCGCGCGCGAACGTGGGCAGCGCGACGTTGACTATCGTCGTGTCCAGCAGGTTCATGAACATGCCGAACGCGAAGACGATGCCGACCAGCCACTTGTACTCGATGCGTCTCATATATCCGCGATCCCTTCGTCGGTGCGTCCAACATACCGGAAGTCGCGCCATCAATGCATCCGGCCAGACTCGTTGCGTGGCCGAGAAGCTGCGTAAATCGCGCAAGACAACGCATGCTGCAAACGCGCTCCCAGTCGCAACGTGCGACGCCTCTGACACGCGCTCGGCTGGCGAGCGCTCCAGAAGCGAACACGGCTGCCCCCGAATTGACCCTCGCCTAACGCCGATGCTACGATCATACCGGGTTGGGCCGGCGGACCCGCGCGGCCCGACCTTGCGCCCCCAGTGCCGGCGTACTATCATTCCCTTGTCGGTCATACGGGGATATGGCTGTCTCAGGGCAGGAGGTAGGTTTGCACTCCAGTCCCCGGGAGTATTGCGGCGTCTTCGGCGTCCACGCCGCCGACGAAGACGCGGCAAGAGTGGCCTTCTACGGCCTGTACGCGCTCCAACACCGAGGCCAGGAGAGCGCGGGAATCGTCACAGCCGACGGCCATGAGCTTCACAGCTACCTCGGCATGGGCCTCGTCTCCCAGGTCTTCGACGAAGAGGACCTCCGTCACCTCCGCGGCCACATCGCCATCGGCCACAACCGCTACTCGACGACCGGCTCCAGTCGACTGAAGAACGCCCAGCCGTTCCGCGTCTCAGGCCCCAACGGCGAAATCGCCCTCGGCCACAACGGCAACCTCGTCAACGCCGAGACGCTTCGCGCCGACATGGAGGAAGAGGGCCACGAGTTCACGACGACGACGGACTCCGAGGTCATGGCCCGCATCCTCGCCTTCGCGCCCGGCCACTCCTGGTCGCAGCGCTTCGCCCACATGATGCGACGCGTCCAGGGCGCCTACTCCCTCGTCGTCCTCACGCCCGACGCCCTCTTCGCCGTCCGCGACCCCCTCGGTGTGCGACCGCTCTGCCTGGGGCGCCTCAACGGCGGCTGGGTCGTCGCCTCTGAGAGCTGCGCCTTCGACCACCTGGGCGCCAGCTTCCTGCGTGAGGTCGACCCCGGCGAAATCATCCAGATCACCGCCCGCGGCGTTCGCAGCTTCCGGCCGCTCGAGAGCAATCGCAGCGCCTTCTGCGTCTTCGAGTACATCTACTTCGCGCGGCCGGATAGCGTAATCCGCAGCAAGCTGCTCTACCCCGTGCGCATGGCGATGGGCGCCCGCCTCGCCCGCGAGTACCCCATCGACGCCGACGTCGTCATGGGCGTCCCGGACTCCGCCATCGCTGCCGCCATCGGCTACTCGCAGGAGTCCGGCATCCCGTTCGTCGAAGGCCTCGGCAAAAACCGCTACGTCGGCCGCACCTTCATCATGCCCGACCAGCGCATCCGCGAGGTCGGCGTCCAGCTCAAGTTCAACCCGCTGCCCGAGATCCTGCGCGGCAAGAGCGTCGTCGTCGTCGATGACAGCATCGTGCGCGGCACCACGACCCCGCGCGTCGTCGAGATGCTCAGGCGCGCCGGCGCCCGCGAGGTCCACATGCGCATCACGGCGCCGCCGATCACGCATCCCTGCTTCTTCGGCGTCGACATGGCTGCCCGCTGGGAGCTCATCGCCGCCCAGAAGACGGTGCCGGAGATACGCGAGCACATCGACGCCGACAGCCTGGGTTACCTTAGCCTGGACGGCCTCGTCGAAGCGATCGGCCTCCCCGGGGATACCCTCTGTCTCGCCTGCTTCACCGGCGACTACCCCCTGCCGGTGCCGCTGCAGATGGACAAGCTTGCCCTGGAGCCGCCGGCCGCCGCCCGCGATCGCCATGACTTCGAATGGGTCGAAAGCGTTCCCATCCCGTTCTCAAGCTGACCCTGGGGTTCGCGCTGGCCGCCTCCCCAGCTCCAAGGGCATCCCGTGAGCACAACCAGCGATAGCGGTCAGACCTATGCTGCCGCCGGCGTCGATATCGATGCCGGCAGCCGTCTTGCCGCCCGCATCAAGGAGATCGTCCGCTCCGCCGGCCGGCCGGAGGTGCTCGCCGGCGTCGGCCCCTTCGCGTCCCTGTTCCGACTCGGCGACTACCGCGAGCCGGTGCTCGTCGCCAGCGCCGACGGCGTGGGCACCAAGCTCAACGTCGCCGCCGCCATGCGCCGCTTCGATACAGTCGGCGTCGACCTCGTCAACCACTGCGTCAACGACATCCTCACCACCGGCGCCGAGCCGCTCTTCTTCCTCGACTACGTGGCGGTCGGCCGGCTCGATGCCACGCGTATGGAATCGATCGTCGGCGGCGTCGCGGAGGGTTGCCGCCAAGCGGGCTGCGCGCTGG
>JALHUB010000054.1 GCA_022865685.1 Dehalococcoidia bacterium
CTCCTACCTTGCACTTCTGACACTTGGGTAATACCGGGATTTCCACGAACCACCTCCCCAGCCAGCATCGCCCTGTCCCCACCTCATGTCCACCGGCCAGAGCGATAGGCGGGCCTTCGCGTTCCTCGCCCCACGGCAGGTTTCACGTGGCCGGAGTATAGCAAACACGATCCCCATTTCGCAACAGTTTCGCACTCACCTCTACCACCCCCCTTCTGGCCGGCGGACCCGAATACCTAATTCCCTTTAGCACTCTCTTAACAACTCTTTATTGCTGGTTTATCCCCCGCGGCCCGATAATCTCAATATGGCAGCGGCAGATGCACCTGCCGGCGCTTCGTGCTCTCTTTTTAGCGCTGTCGATAGTGTACAATCATAGGCGTAGGTGACACCCATGCCATCACGCGTCCTGGTCGTCGACGACGAGCGCAACATCGTCCAGCTCGTGCGCCTCTACCTCAGCAAGGAAGGGTTCGACGTCGATAGCGCCTTCGATGGCAAACAGGCGCTGGAGAAAGTGCACAGCCACCGCCCCGACCTCATCGTTCTTGACGTCATGATGCCGGAGATGGATGGCCTCAGCGTCTGCCGCGAGCTGCGCAAGACCAGCAACGTCCCCATCATCATCCTGACCGCCCGTGACGATGACGTCGACAAGGTGGTCGGCCTCGAGCTCGGCGCCGACGACTACGTCACCAAGCCCTTCAACCCGCGCGAGCTCGTCGCCCGCGTCAAGGCAGTTCTCCGTCGCAGCCAGGGGATGGCCGAGCCCGCCTCTATCCTGGAAGCGGGCGATCTGCGCCTCGACGTCCCCCGCCGTGAGTCGACCCTCAAGGGCAAGCCTCTCACCCTGCGCGCCAAGGAGTTCGACCTCCTGGCAGCCTTCCTCCAGAACGAAGGCCTCGTGATGGACCGCGAGAGACTGATCCAGCGCGTCTGGGGCCATGACTTCTACGGCGATAGCCGCACGATAGATGTCCACGTCGCCTGGCTCAGAGAAAAGCTCGCCGGCTCCAGCGTCCAGATCCAGACGGTCTGGGGCATCGGCTACAAGCTCGTGGTGAACATAGATGCCGAGAAGCCTGAGAAGTAAGCTCATCCTGGCCTTTGCGGCCGTCATATTCATCTGCCTGTTCTCCGCCGGCACCGGCTTCGTCATCTTCTTCCGAAACCATGAGACTGAACGGGAGCGGGAGAAAGTCGGACGGCTGGCGCAACCGCTCGCCCTGCGCGTGACCTACCTCGAGTGGCTGGGCCTTATGCCGGAGCAAATGCGGCCCGCCCTCGACGACTACGCCGCCGGCCTTGACGTGCGCATCCTCCTCGTCGACAAGGTAACCTCCACCGTCCTCGTAGACACCGAGCAATCGCTTGAAGGCCAGACAGTGCCGGCCCTCGGCTCTTCTGGCGGCACCGAACGCGTCGGCCCCATCTGGGTACGGCAGGTACGCTTCAGCGACGACGGCCAGAACCTCCTCCTCTACACGCCGCTCGACACCGTATCCGGCCAGGGGACGAGCCCGGAGATGTTCAGCCGTTACCGCTCCGTCGTTGCCGTTCCCGAAGCCAACATCACATCCGCCTGGCTCGATATTCTGCCGCGCGTCGGCATAGCCGGCGGCATCGCCCTTTTCATCTCAGTTGCCATCGCGTTCGTGTTTTCCCGCTCCATCTCCGGCCCTCTGGGCCAGATCACCCGCGCCTCCGAAGAGATGGCCCGCGGCAACTACAATCAGCAGATCGACGTCCGCGGCCGCGACGAAGTCGCCCGCCTGGCGACCGCCTTCAACGCCATGGCCCTCGAGGTGAACCGCTCGCAGGCCACCCTACGCCAGTTCCTCGCCGACGCTTCCCATGAGCTGCGCACGCCTCTCACATCGATCCAGGGTTTCAGCCAGGCCATGGCGGAGGGCGCCATCGAGGACCCGGCCGACATGGCGGAGTCCGCGCGCATAATCAACGAAGAGACGCAGCGCATGCGCGCCCTCGTCGACGACCTCCTCTACCTGTCGCAGATCGAGGCCGGACAAGTCACGTTGCAGCCGGAGGCGCTCAAGCTGGATAACCTCCTGCAGGCGTGCGTCGAGCGTTTCCAGCGACGGGCGCAGGAAAAGGACCTCCAGATAAGGTCCGACGTGCCCGCGCTGCCGCAGGTCCAGGGCGACGTGCGTCGCCTAGAGCGGGTCTTCTCCAACCTGCTCGACAACGCCATCCGGCACACGCCGAAAGACGGGACGATCACCATCGCCGCGCACGCAGTCAACGGCAACGTGTGGGTCGGCGTCCACAACACCGGCTCGTTCATACCGCCGGAGCACCTGCCGCACGTCTGTGAGCGCTTCTACCAGGTCAACAAGTCCACGAACGACGAAGGCCACACGGGCCTCGGCCTGGCAATCGCCTCTGAGGTTGTCCACGCGCACGGCGGCACGATTTCGGCGCAGAGCTCACAGCGCGACGGAACGGAGTTCAGTGTAACTCTACCGCTCAGGAAGCCGCCCCTGCCGACGTCTGCCTCGCTGGCTTGACGGAGCGCGTCCCCCATCTCATCGTTATTGCGTGCCGCCGATCGCTATGCTATGATGCCCGTTGCTGTGTCTTTCGGCCAGGAATGACTGCAGGCACTTTCGGCACACTTCCACCCGGTCGACGCCAAAGGTAGCTCGCTGTCGTTCCGGCCTTTTTCGCGGTAATCCAAGCGCCCCTGCGCCGAAGCAGGGCGGGAAGGAAAGGGGGGATTGATGCACGTTACGATCGACGGGTACGGCGGTGACCCCCAGAAGCTGGCCGACGAGAACCTGGTGCGCGCGTTCTTGGACCTCTGCCCCTCTGCTATCGGGATGACCAAGATCGCGCCTCCTTACGTTTGCCGCTACACGGGCGCGAAGCCGGAAGACTGGGGCATCTCGGGCTTCGTCCTCATCGCCGAAAGCCACATCTCTGCGCACACCTTCCCCGAGCACGGCTACCTCTGGGTCGACGTCTTCTCCTGCAAGACCTTCGACGCAGACGAAGCCATCGACGACATCCGCGAGCGCTTCCAGCTTCGTGAGTGGCAGGTCCACACCCTCCCGCGGGGCCTGGAGTTCCCGCACAGCGTGACGGCGGCCGCGCCGCTCGCCACCTCTGAACGGTATCGGGTCGCCGACTCCCTGCACGCCGTAGGGAGCAGCGCGACCCAACCCTTGTTACATTCCTGACAGCCACTGACCTTCCCGGAGACCTGCTGGTGGACGACCTCTTTCATTCCCGCGTCCGGCCGTTCTCTGTCGGCAGCCCCATGACCGCCGCGCAGTTGCTCGACGCCATGGGCGGCACGGCCTTTCAGGCGCGCAACGTCGCCCAGGCGGCGCGCATCTGGTCGCGCATGCTCGAAGATGACGTCGTCATCATGTTCGGCCTCGCCGGCGCTCTGGTGCCCGCGGGAATGCGTCGCGTCATCGTCTATCTCATCGAGAACCGGCTGATCGACGTCCTCGTCAGCACCGGCGCCAACCTGTTTCACGACGTCTACGAGACCCTCGGCAAGTTCCACTTCCAGGGCAGTCCCGAGTCCGACGACCACGAGCTCGGGCGCCGCCGCATAAACCGCTTCTACGACGTCCTGGCGCCGGAGAGCGATTTCTCTGCCGCCGAGGAGTTCATCACTCAGCTCTCCTACACTCTCGACCGCACTCATCCCTACACCACCCGCGAATACTTCCGCACCGTCGGCGAAGCGCTCATGCCGGTGGCTGAGGAGGAGGGCATACTCACGGCCGCCGCCCGCCACGGCGTGCCCGTCTACTCGCCCGCCCTCGGCGACAGCGTCCACGGCCTGGCCATCGCCTTCGGACGCGCCCGCAGCGACACCGCGGGCCCGCAGCAGGCGCCGCCCGTCCTCTTCGACGTCATCGGCGACGTGCTGGAGACGGCGCACATCGCCGCCACCGCGCCCGCGACCGCCGTCATCTACGTCGGCGGCGGCACACCGAAGAACTTCATCCAGCAGGCGGAGGTCGGCGGCTACATCTTCCAGCGCGAGCTTCCCGGCCACAAGTACGCGGTTCAGATCACAATGGACCAGCCGCAGTGGGGCGGCCTCTCCGGCTGCACCTTCGAGGAGGCGCAGTCGTGGCGGAAGATCGCGCCGGACGCCACGACGGTGACGGTGAATGTCGAAGCTACCGTCGCGCTGCCGCTAATCGTCAGCGCCCTCGCCGAGGGCAGCGCGGACGTTATCAAGAAGCGCCGGTCGCCCGCCATCAGCTTCGACGGCATGCCCGGCGCCTGGCGACGAGACGGGGGATCGTCATGAACAAGGACCACTTCTATCCCCCGTTCGGCTTCCTCGCCCCCGAGCCGCATCTCACGGCCTACGAATCATCCCGCGTCGTCATCCTGCCTATCCCCTACGACGCGACGACCACTGCACGCGCCGGCACCCGCGAAGGGCCGGCCGCCATCATCCACGCCTCGCAGGACCTGGAGTCGTACGACCTCACTCTCGGCTTCGACACCTCGCGCCACGGCATCCATACGCTGCCCGACCTCGCGCCGCACAGCGATAGCCCTGGGGCCATGGTCGACAGGATCGGGGGCGCCGTAAGCGACCTCCTGGACGACGGCAAGTTCGTCGTGACCCTCGGCGGCGAGCACACCGTCGCCGTCGGCGCCGTGCGCGCGCACCTTCGCCGCTATCCTGACCTGTCGGTGCTCGCCATAGACGCACACGCCGACGTTCGCGATGAGTACCTCGACTCGCGCGACAACCACGCCTGCCCCCTCCGGCGCATCGCCGAAGCGTGCCCGGTCGTGCAGGTGGGGATGCGCAGCGCCAGCCCCGACCAGCTCGAGTTCATCCGCGAGCGCGGCCTCACCTTCCTCACGCCCGCGGCCTATCGCGCGCTTCCCGGCGGCCCGGCGGATGTCGTGCAGAAGCTGTCGCCGAACGTCTACGTGGACATCGATCTCGACGGCATCGACCCGTCGCAGATGGCGGCGGTGGGCACGCCGGAGCCCGGCGGCTTGTTTTGGGATGAAGTGATCGAGCTTCTGACTGCGCTCGCCGAGGGGAAGCGGATCGTCGGCTTCGACCTGGTGGAGCTGGCCCCCGATTGCGGGCCACCGGCCTGCGCGGCCCTTGCGGCACGCCTGGCGCAGCGTCTCATCGGCCTGGCGCTCGGCCCGCCGCTTTCTTCTTAGGTCGGGCGTCTCGCCCGACAAACAAAAAGGCGGGCAACATGCCCGCCCTACGATTATTGTTCTGCACCTCCGCAGTCTACTCCCTGACGCGTCGCTCCCTCAGTTCCCGCAACTGCTCCAGGTGCGACTTCGCGTGATCCAGCGCGATCGAGCATGCCTCAGCGATCGTCACCGGACCCTCCGACCAGTGCCGCCCAGTGCGCTCCCAGCCCTCCGGCGTCAGCTTCGATACCATTTCGACGGTCTCACGCCGTACGCGCCGGAACTCGTCGAGGGTCTTTTCGTTGCGCGCCTCCTGGTAGCCGCCTTCGCGCACGCCGGTCACCGGGTCGAAGCGCTTCAGGTAGGGGTCCGTTTGCGTCGTCATCAGCGAGATGCGCTCCTGCCAGGTGCGCGCGTCCTCGACCAGGTGGCCGCAGACCTCCTTGATCGACCACTCGCCTTCCGCCGGCCGCCGTCGCAGTGTCTCTTCGTCGAGGCCCGCAATCAGTTCGACGACGCGGTCCGGCACCGCCGCCAGCCCGTCGACCAGTTCCTTGTGCTCACCCACCGTCATCGCTCCGTGACGCCCAGGCGCTCCAGGAGCCCGTCCAGCTCCTCGTCGCTGTAGAAGTGGACCGTTATCTTCCCGCCGCGACGCCCCTTCACGACACTGACGCGCGTCCCCAGCGCCACGCGAAGCCGCTCCTCCAGCGCCTCCAACTCCACGTTGCGCGCCGGTTGCCTGCGCCCGCGACGCTTCCGCCCCTCCAGTGGCCAGTCGCGCACCAGCTCCTCCGTCTGCCGCACCGACAGCCCCTTCTGCACCACGCGCTCCCAAGCTTGTCGACGAATCGACTCCGGCAGGCTGAGGATGGTGCGGGCGTGCCCTTCGCTGATCTCATTCCGAGCCAGGCTTGCCCGAAGCTCATCGCTGAGGTTAAGCAGTCGCAACGCGTTCGCCACCGCGGAGCGACTCCGCCCTACCCGCGATGACAGCTCCGATTGGCTGAGCCCAAACTCGTCGACCAGCCGCCGGTACGCCTGTGCCTCCTCCAGCGGGTTCAGGTCCTGGCGCATCAGGTTCTCCACCAGCGCCAGCTCCAGCCCCTCGCGCGGCGTCGACTCCTTGACGACCACCGGTACCTGCGTCAGGCCTGCCAGCCTCGCCGCCTCCAGCCGTCGCTCTCCTGCGATAACCTGGTACGTCGGCGCGCCGCCTCCTTCCGGGTCCATCCGGCTGACGAGCAGCGGCTGCAGCACCCCGTGTTGGCGGATGCTCTCCGCCAGCTCCTCCAGCGCCGCCGCCTCGATGCCGAACCGCGGCTGATACGGGTTCGATACGATGAGGTCGACGTCGACCGATTCTCGAAGCGGCGCCGGCCCGGGAATGAGCGCGCCGAGGCCTCTCCCTAGTCCTGTCTTACCTCTTGCCATCGCCTCTCTCCTCAGGCCGACCGCTTGCCCAGCGCCGCCATCACCTCGTCGGCCAGCGCCTCATACGCCTTGGCCGCCCGCGACGCACGGTCGTATGCGAGCATCGGCAGCCCGTGGCTCGGCGCTTCGCTCACGCGCACGCTGCGCGGAATCACGGCGCGAAACGTGTTGGGGAAATGCCGGCGCACCTCTTCGGCCACCTGCCGCGACAGGTTCGTCCGGCCGTCGTACATCGTCAGGAGCAGGCCCTGCAATCGAAGCTTGCGGTTCAAATTCTGCCGCACCAGATCCAGCGTCTCGACCAGTCGACCCAGCCCCTGCAGCGCCAGGTACTCGCACTGCACCGGCACGATCACCACGTCCGCCGCCGTCAGGGCGTTAACCGTGATCAGGCCCAGCGACGGCGGGCAGTCGATTATGACCAAATCGTAGGATCCCGTCACGCCCGCCAGCGCCTCTCGCAGGCGGTACTCCCTCTCTGCCACCGGCACGAGCTCGACCTCGGCGCCCGCCAGGTCCGCCGTCGACGGCAGCAGCCACAGCCCTTCCTGGCACGTCGCGACGGCCACCGACGATGCCGCTACCCCGTCTACGAGCACCTC
>JALHUB010000055.1 GCA_022865685.1 Dehalococcoidia bacterium
CCCCGCCCCTACGAGGGAATGCGCCTTCCCGGCGCCGGGAAGGCGGCGGAGGATTCTCGTACCTCGTTGGGTTTATATCAACTCTGAGGGTTGAAACCCTCAGCTCGTTGCCGATCCGCCGGAAGCTTCGGGATTCATCCCGCAGAGTGGAAACACGAGACATCCGGAGCAACACGGCGACAAACCCTGCCCCTACGAGGGAATGCGGATTCCCGGTGCCGGGAAGGCGACGCAGAAATCGCGCACCTCGTTGCGAATGCGCTCCAGCGCCTGCTCGTCGTCGGCGTTGGCGATGACTTCGTCCATCCAGGCGACGATGCGCCGCATCTCCGGCTCCTTCATGCCACGCGAGGTGACGGCCGGGCTGCCGATGCGGATGCCGCTGGGACTGAACGGCTTCCGCGGGTCGTAGGGGACGGTGTTGGCGTTGACGACGATGCCCGCCCTGTCCAGCGCCTTTGACGCCTTCTTTCCCGTCACGCCCTTATTCGTCAGGTCGATGAGGACGAGGTGGTTGTCGGTGCCGCCGGAGACCAGGTCGAAGCCGCGCTCCAGCAGCTCGCCGGCCAGCGCCTTGGCGTTGCGGACGACCTGGGCGCCGTACTCCTTGAACTCCGGCGAGGCCGCCTCCTTGAGGGCAACGGCGATGGCGGCGGTCGTGTGGTCGTGAGGGCCGCCCTGGAGAGCCGGGAATACGGCTCGGTCGATGCTCTGGGCGAACTCGCCGCGGCACATGATCATGGCGCCGCGGGGGCCGCGCAGGGTCTTGTGGGTGGTCGTCGTTATCACGTCGGCGTAGGGCGCGGGACTGGGGTGGGCGCCGGCGGCGATGAGGCCGGCGATGTGGGCGATGTCGGCGAGGAAGTAGGCGTCGACCTCCTTCGCGATCTCGCCGAACGCCTTGAAGTCGAACAGTCGCGGGTAGGCGGTGGCGCCGCAGACGATTATCTTTGGGCGGGCCTCCTTCGCCAGGGCGCGCACGGCGTCGTAATCGATGAGATGCGTCTGCCTGTCCACGACGTACTGCACGGAGTGGTAGAAGCGGGCGGAGAAGTTGACGTCCCAGCCATGGGTCAGGTGGCCGCCGTGGGGCAGGCTGAGGCCCATGATGGTGTCGCCGGGCTGGAGCAGGGCATAGTAGGCAGCCATGTTGGCGGGCGAGCCGGAGTAGGGCTGGACGTTGGCGTGGTCGACTTCGAACAGGCTCTTGGCGCGAGCGATCGCCAGCTCTTCGAGGGTGTCGACGTAGCGCTGGCCCTCGTAGTAGCGCTTGCCGGCGTAACCCTCGGAGTACTTGTTGGTGAGGACCGATCCCAGCGCCTGGATGACGGCCGCCGAGGCGTAGTTCTCGGACGGGATGAGACGCAGCGTCTCGAACTCGTAGCGCTCCTCGGCCTCAATCAGGGCGAAGACTTCGGGATCGGTCTGTTGGAGCTCCAGCAACGCAAACCTCCTGGTTCGATGTTGTCGTTCAAGCGAGGCGTCGGGCCTCACCTCGGAGTGTAGCGACGCCCGGAGTGGCGCGTCAAGGTGACGCAGTACAGTCGAGCCGTCGCCGGCGCTTGTGTCCGGGGGCGCAGTGAACGAGCACAAGTTATTGCATAGCTCAGCCAACTGCGATAGTATTGCTTTAGCACTCTCCTTTCGAGAGTGCTAACCACGCAAGAAGGCAGCCGCGCTTCAGGCTGTCCGTCCGCTCACAGGCGGAGTGCAAATCTCAACTCCCGGTCATAGAGAAGGAGGACCAAGGTTGGCAACCAAACTGATTCCCTTGGCGGACAAGCTGGTGATCAAGCCTGTTGTCCAGGAGGAGGTGCTGGCAAGCGGCATCGTCATTCCGGACACCGCGAAGGAAAAGCCCCAGCAGGGCGAGATCATCGCCGTAGGGCCGGGGCGCCTCGACGACGACGGGAAGCGCATCCCGATGGACCTCAAGGCCGGCGATCGCATCCTCTACGCGAAGTACAGTGGCCAGGAGGTCAAGATCGACCAGGAGGAGTACATCGTCCTCTCCGAGAAGGACGCGCTCTGCAAGGTTCAGGTCGAGCAGGGTAAATCGTCGTCTAAGTCCCGGCGACGGGGATGAGCGGAAACAGGGGAAAGGAAAATCTTGTATGGCGAAACAGCTAATTTTCGATGAAGAGGCGCGACGCGCCCTCAAGGAAGGCGTGGACGCCCTGGCGGACGCCCTCAAGGTCACCCTGGGGCCGCGCGGTCGCACCGTCGTCCTTTCCAGGAAGTTCGGGCCGCCGGTCATCGCCAATGACGGCGTGACGATCGCCAAGGAGATCGAGCTGCCGGAGCCGTTCAACAACATGGGCGCCCAACTGGCGCGCGAGGTCGCCTCCAAGACGAACGACGTCGCCGGCGACGGCACCACCACGGCGACCGTGCTTGCCCAGGCGATCGTGCGTGAAGGCCTGAAGAACGTGGCCGCCGGCGCCAACCCGATGGACCTCAAGCGCGGCCTGGAAAAGGGTGTCGCGCGGGCGATAGTGGCGCTGCGGGATTCCGCCCAGCCGGTGGCGGGCAAGGAGCAGATCAGCCAGGTCGCCTCCATCGCCGCCATCGACCAAGAGGTGGGCGACCTCATCGCCGACGTCATGGAGAAGGTCGGCAAGGACGGCGTCATCACCGTCGAGGAGTCCAAGGGGCTGCACATGGAGACGGAGTTCGTCGACGGCATGCAGCTCGACCGCGGCTATGTCTCCCCTTATTTCGTGACCAACACCGAGCGCATGGAGGCCAATCTCGACGACCCGTACATACTGGTGACTGACAAGAAGATCTCCTCCATCGCCGACATTCTGCCGGTCCTGGAGAAGACGCTGCAGGTCACCAAGAACCTGGTGGTCATCTGTGACGACTGTGACGGCGAAGCGCTGGCCACGCTGGTCGTGAACAAACTGCGCGGCACGATAAATCCCCTCGTCGTGAAGGCGCCTGCCTTCGGCGAGCGCCGAAAGGCCGTCCTGGAAGACATTGCTATCCTCACCGGCGGCACCTTCATCACCGAGGACATGGGCCGCAAGCTGGAGAACGCGCAGGTGGCTGACCTGGGACGCGCCCGCCGTGTCGTCGCCAACAAAGAGGACACGACAATCATCGAGGGCCACGGCAGCGACGAGGCGATCCAGGCCCGCATCAAGCAGATCAAGGCACAGATCGAGGACACCGCCTCCGAGTTCGACCGCGAGAAGCTGCAGGAGAGGCTGGCGAAGCTTGCCGGCGGCGTCGCCGTCATCAAGGTCGGCGCTGCCACCGAGGTCGAGTTGAAAGAGAAGAAGCTGCGCGTTGAGGATGCCCTTTCCGCCACGCGCGCGGCGGTCGAAGAGGGCATCGTTCCCGGCGGCGGCGTTGCTCTCCTGCGCTGTCAGAAGGCTCTGGAGGAACTGCAGGGCAGTCTCCAGGGCGACGAGCGCACCGGCGCGGGAATCCTCATTAAGGCGGTCGAGGCGCCGATGTCGCTCATAGCCGAGAACGCCGGTCGTGAGGGCTCGGTCGTGGTGGACGCGGTCCGCAAGGCGAAGGACGTCGATAGCGGCTGGGACGCTGTGACCGACGAGTATGTGAACATGTACGAACGGGGCATCGTCGACCCGGTGAAGGTGGTGCGCTCAGCGCTGGAGAACGCGGCGTCGATCGGCGCGATGGTGCTGACGACGGAGTCGCTGGTGAGCGATATCCCGGAGCCGCCTGGCGCCGGTCCGTCGATGCAACCGCCGGAGTATTAGTTAGACGCGTATTGCTGCCATCGCAGGGCCGCTCGGGATCCCGAGCGGCCCTCGTCTAGCGCGACGATCGTTGCCAACGACGCTATCGCCCTCAGGCCATCGAGGGCATCGTCACAGGTCGAGCAACGCAAGAAAGCGGCCCTCGCTGCGGAAAGGTCCCACCACCGCCAGGTTCAGCGCCTCGTGAACCAGCAGCCGGTCCGCCACTCGCTTCAAGTCGCCTTCAGTCAGCGCTTCTATCCTTCCCACCACCTCGTCGACCGTCCGCACCTTGCCGGTGAGGACCTCCTGCGCTCCATTCCAGCCGGAGACGCTGCGTGTGTCCTCCATGCGGAGGAGGAGGCGTCCCTTGGAGAGCTCCTTCGCCCTCGCCAGCTCCTCGTCCGGAATACCCTCCCTCAGACGTCGCAGCTCCGCCATCAGCGCCTGTAGCGCCTTCACCGCGTTCTTCGGGTCGACCGCCGCGTATACCGTCAGCGACCCCGTATCGAGGTAGTGGCTCGTATAGCTGTGGATGTCGTAGCAGAGGCCCAGCCTCTCCCGCAGCTCCAGGAATAGCCGGCTGCTCATTCCCTCGCCGAGGAGCACGCTGAGCAGGTCCAGGGCGGGACGGTCCGGGTGCTCAATCGAAACCCCGGGGATGGCGAGGCAGATGTGCGCCTGCTCCGTCTTCTTGAAACCGACCGCCGCCCGCGGCTCCTGCTGGCCGTCTGCCGCCGGATACCATCCACCCGGAATCCCCCGCGGCCAGTCGCCCATCTCGCGGCCGACAAGGTCCAGGACCTCCTCGTGAGTGACGTCGCCGGCGATGCTAACGACGGCGTTGTTGGCGACGTACTGTCGCCCGATGTGCTCCCGAACCATGTCGCGACTCATCGCCGACACCGTCTCCGGCGTTCCCGCGACGTCGCGGCCCAGCGGCTGGTCGGGCCAGAGCGTCCGGTCGATCAGCGCATCCGCCAACTGCGGCGGTGAGTCGGCAACGGCCGCCAGCTCCTCCAGGATCACGCCGCGCTCCTTCTCCATCTCCTCCGGCGCCAGCAGCGAGTGGCGCAGCATGTCCGCCAGCACGTCCACGACGAGCTCTAGGTGCGGCCGCGCCACCTTGCCGTAGTACACCGTCAGCTCGCGGTCTGTAGCCGCGTTCAGGCTCCCGCCGACGCTGTCAACGATCTGGGAGATCTCGCGCGGCGTCGGGCGGCGCTCCGTCCCTTTGAAGCATAGGTGTTCCACCATGTGCGAGACACCCGCCGAGGCAGGGCTCTCGTATCGAGAGCCTGCCCCCAGGTACACGCTCACGCTAATGGAACGCGTCGACGGCATCGGCGCCGTCAGGACGCGCAGCCCGTTTCCCAGGGTAGTCCGTGAGTAGTCCTCGTTGCTCATCATGGGGTCATTCTAGGGACATGCCCCTGCCTGTTCAAGCTTCCTGATTGGCCCCGTCAGCATCTGCTGAAGGGTGAACGCTTGCCGAGACTAACAGTAAGGGGATTGCGTAGCAATCCCTTGCGAGGTTATACCGTGCCTGATAGGGTCTCATTGCTTCAGAAGCTGGCTGCCGTCGCGATCGATAGCCCTGCCAGCAGAGAGAGCCTCGTTCGTGTCGTGGATCTGATCCGCGATGCCCTCGGCGCCGAACAGGTGTTCCTTGTCTACGCTGAGGACACTGACCCCCTGATCTGCTCCGACTCGCAGTCGGAGGAGAAGCTCGATACGAATCAGATGGGGCTGTGGATTGTCGGACATCAGATCGAGATCGCCGGTGGGCCCGTGGCCTTCAACATCGAAGACGGGCGCGTCTGCGATATCGTGCCCGCCCGGGAAGCTAAGGCGCCGTCCTATCTGGGCTTCTCCGTCGCCAGCAGTGAAGGCAGCGGAGAAATGCTGATCATCGGGACCGGACATCAGTCCGCGGCGGTGCCCAATCCCGACCTTTTTGCCTTCGTCGAAGCCGCGGCACCCGCGGTAACCGTGGTCCTAGACCACGTGCTCGGTGTGGCGCGCGCCAACAGACAGAGAGACCAGATGATGGCGCTGGCAAATGCGGCCGAGCTGCTGATCCAGGCGGAGCACATCAAGCCTGTTCTCGAAGACTTGGCCACCGCCATCTCTCGCACCAGCGGTTATGATCTCGTGACAATAGACACCTATGACAGTGAGTCAGAAACGTTCACCGTCAGTGTCATCAATCGCGCGCCTCAGGTGGAGACCTCTCTCGGCGAAAGATGGAAGCAACAGGCCGAGGGCAGCATCTACCCCGAGGCTGTCCTTCGAGCTGCGATTACACAGCGCGAGCCGCTACTATTCTCCGACCTGCAAAGCGACGAGAGGATTCCCGAATACGGACACGAGTTCTTCAGGCGCGCCCACATCTTCTCCGCCGGCCAGTTTCCGATTACCTTTCATGACCGGTTCCTCGGCGTGCTGAGGATGGCCAGCCAGCGCCCTCGCGGTTTCCCTCCGCGAGAGGTGGACGTTCTTAATAGCTTCGCCGCCCAGCTAGCGGTCGCCCTGGAAGCGGTTGAGATGTACAAGTCGCTCGCTGAGTCGGAGAGGCAGTTGAAGCGCTACGCGGAGGAACTGCAGGCGAGCATGGAGGTGCAGCACCGCTTGGCGCGCACCGACCCCCTCACCGGCATTCCGAACCGCCGCTATGTCGATGAGATTGCCAGAGGAGAGTGTTCGCGGGCGACGCGGCACAAGACGCTGTTGTCCGTCGCGCTTGTTGACATCGACTTGTTCAAGGAGGTCAACGATAGATACGGCCACAAGGCCGGAGACGAAGCGCTGGTTCAGCTTGGTGACCTCGCGCGCCGGAGCTGCCGCCGCGGCGACGTGGTGGGGCGCTACGGCGGCGACGAGTTTCTGTTCGTCCTGCCCAAGGCCGACTTGAGGGCGGCGCTCAAATTCGCCAACCGCTTTCGCGCCAACGTCGCCAACCACGTCTTCTCTCTGTCCCCAGAGGCGAGCACGAGGATGACCGTGAGCA
>JALHUB010000056.1 GCA_022865685.1 Dehalococcoidia bacterium
AGGAACACGCCAACACCGCTCTGCTTGCAGGGCTCAACGAACAGCAAGCACAGGCCGTCCTCCACGGTGATGGCCCGCTCCTGATCTTCGCCGGCGCGGGCAGCGGTAAGACCCGCGTCCTCACCCACCGCGCCGCGTACCTCATCCGCCAGCGTGGGGTGGAGCCGCGTAACATCCTCTGCGTGACCTTCACGAACAAGGCCGCCGACGAGATGAAGGGGCGCCTTCGCCAGCTCCTCGGTCGGCTTCAGTGGGACCTGTGGGTGGGTACCTTCCACGCCATCTGCGCCCGCATCTTGCGGCAGGACGGCGAGCTCGTCGGGGTGCCGTCCAACTTCGTCGTCTTCGACGAATCCGACCAGACTGCGCTCATGAAGGACTGCCTGCGCCAGCTTCAGCTCAACCCCGAGCAGTTCATCCCGGCCCGCATTCTCAACGAGATCAGCAAGGCCAAGAACGAGCTGATCCGCCCTGAGGACTACTTCCACTGGCGCGGCGAGCGCTACTACGACGAGATCGTCGCCCGCATCTACACCCGCTATCAGAGCCTCCTCCGCGACAACCAGGGGCTCGATTTCGACGACCTCATTGACTACGTCGTGTGGCTCTTCGAGGAGCACCCCGATGTGCTCGCGCGCTATCAGGATCGCTTCCGCTATGTGCTGGTTGACGAGTACCAGGACATCAACTTCGCCCAGTACAGATTCGTCGTGCTGCTGACCGCGAAGCACCGCAATCTCTGCGTCGTGGGCGATGACGACCAGGCGATCTACGGCTGGCGCGGCGCCGACATGCGCATCATCATGCGTTTCGACGAGGAGTTCCCCGACGCGCAGGTCGTCAAGCTCGAGCGCAACTACCGCTCCACAGGCAACATCCTGCGTGGAGCCTGGGAGGTCATTCGCCACAATCGCACCCGCCGCGAGAAGCAGCTATGGACCGACACCCAGGCCGGCGATAGGATCGTCACCCACCGCGCGGCCGACGAGCACGCCGAGGCCACCTTCGTCGCCGACACCATCGAGCACCTCATCCACCACGAGAACCGAAGCTATCGCGACTTCGCCATCCTGTACCGGGTGAATGCGCAGTCCCGGGTCTTCGAAAACCTCTTCGTCAGCCGGGGCCTTCCCTACCGGATCCTCGGCGGGCTCCGCTTCTACGACCGCGAGGAAGTGAAGGACATCCTCGCCTACCTCCGCGTCATCCTAAACCCGTATGATACGGTCAGCCTGAAGCGCATCATCAACAAGCCCACGCGCGGCATCGGCGACACGACCGTTGCCCACCTCGAGCAG
Organism: Dehalococcoidia bacterium; assembly: GCA_022865685.1. Classification (GTDB taxonomy): domain Bacteria; phylum Chloroflexota; class Dehalococcoidia; order DSTF01; family JALHUB01; genus JALHUB01. Next base: position 1,299 of record JALHUB010000056.1, read on the forward strand.
GCCGCCTTCGAGCGCAACATGCCGCTCTTCGAAGTAACCCGTCATGCCGAGGCGATTCCCCAGCTCGGCTCGCGCGCCCAGCGCGCTATCGGGGAGTTCGTCCGGCTGTTGGATGAACTCCGGGCAATGTCCGGCACGTCAACTCTAACAGAACTCACCTCCGCCGTGATCGAGCGCTCCGGCTACCGCAAGGCGATGGAGGAGGACAAGGGCGTCAAGGCCCGCGGAAAG
>JALHUB010000008.1 GCA_022865685.1 Dehalococcoidia bacterium
ATCTTGATCGCGCAGTAAAGCGTACGACCCGCGCCACGGACGGGATGATAGAGGAACTCGTAACAGCAGAATCCTATGCGGAACGAATGGTCAACCTGATCGAGGAACGGTTGAAACGTGACGGCGCCGAGCCGCAGGAGCCCGAGACCGAGCGTTGCTGAGTCTGGGCGTACGTGGGCAGAGCCTGGTGCCCCGTTGACGACGAACGAGGCCGACCCGCCGCATTCCCGGAGTGCAAAGGGCGGCGAGACGAAGTCGCCAAGAGAGCCCCGCCCACTCTGGGCTTGGCAAATTGGCATAGGTCGCTGAACTGTGAATGAACTCGACTTGCAGCGAATGGCGACGCCAGATCTTCTCAGCTGTTTTGCGCGGGTGTTAGAGGAACTGCAGGCACGAGGCGTCGTTCGTACGCGCAACAACCCTGTGGCCGACTATGCCGAGTGGCTCACTTCGCAGCGTCTCGGCTTGGATCTCGCGGCGAACTCGCGTGCGGGCTACGACGCTATAGGACCCAATGGCGACCGCTTCCAAATCAAGAGCCGACGTCTCGCATCGTCGAGGGGTTCGCGACAACTCAGTGTAATCAGGAACCTCGCAGCCAAGCAATTCGACTATCTCATCGCCATCGTGTTCGATAACGACTTCATCGTGACGGAAGCCTATAAGATGCCGCACGACGTAATCGGCAGGTTTGCCCGTTTCAGTCAGCACCAGAACGGCCACATCCTGCACCTTCGCGGGGAGGTCCTGAACGAATCGGGCGTCGAGAACATCACGGCCCACCTAGCGGGCAGCACACCAGAAGGTCCCAATAGCAGTTCGTGCGACAAGACGGCAGGGCGCCGATGAGCAGACACTCGAAGCGAAGGTCGAACAAGGCCGGCCTGCCGCCGGGGACGCCGGTGCACGTGGGCGAGGCGAAGGTGGAGCGCGTCCGGATCACCGTGATCGAGTACGACGCCGGGCACTTCGCGGAGCGCGAAGCCCGGACCGTTGACGAGTGCTTCCCCCTCAAGGACCAGCCCACCGTCACCTGGGTCAACATTGACGGCATTCACGAGGCGGGCGTGGTCGAGGCCCTGGGGCGGCACCTGGCGGTGCACCCGCTCTTCCTGGAGGACATTCTCAACACCTCGCAGCGGCCTAAACTCGAGGACGTCGGCGACTACGCCTACCTGGTGCTCACGGCGCTGGCGCGCGACGGCGCCACCGGCGCGATCGCGGCGGATCAGACCAGCCTGCTGCTCGGCCCCAACTTCCTCATCTCGCTGCAGGAGAAGGCGGGCGATCCCTTCGACGCCGTCCGCGACCGGCTGCGCACGGCCAAGGGCCGCCTGCGCGAGGCGGGCGACGACTACCTGGCCTATGCGCTGGTGGACGCGCTGGTGGACGGCTACTTCGTGATCCTGGAGGCGCTGGGCGACCGCATGGACGACCTGGAGGAGGAACTGATCGCGGCGCCGCGTCCGGAAACGCTGCACGCCATCCACACCCTGCGCCGCCAGATGCTCGCGCTGCGGCGCGCGGTGTGGCCGCTGCGGGAAGTGGTCAACGGCCTGCAGCGCGAGCCCTCGCGCCTGATCACGCCGCCG
>JALHUB010000057.1 GCA_022865685.1 Dehalococcoidia bacterium
CGGCGCCAAAGACGCGCTCGCCGCCTTGCGCGACTTCATGACCTCCGGCGAAGCGCTGACTACGTACACAAACCTGGGTTACACCGATGCCAAGATCGACGTCGTCGACGCGGCAAAGGTGGGCGAAGACTCGTCTTCTTACCGGCTCCACGTATCGTACCAGGGGGCGCAGTTCGACACGCTCGTGATCATATTCCGGCGGGGCCCCGTGCTGGCGCAGGCGTCGGTGGGCGGAGCCACAGACGCCTCCGACTTGACAGGTGTGGGGGCGCTGGCAAACCAGATGGACGGCCGCATCCAGAACATCCTCAGCGAGCAGCCCTTGAGCTCGCAGGGCAACTAGGCCCCCCTTCTAGCCTTTCCCCGGCTGCATCGGTGTAGCGCCATAGCGCACTGCCCGCTCGCTCTCCCCAGCACTCCGCCGGCGAAGCGCAAGGAAAGCGCAGGGAAAACGCTCGCTTCCCGTCAAGCAACGCATCTCCTCGCACGTTAGCATTTGCTCGGACATCTCTGTCGGGAGCGGTTCCTGGGTCTAGACTGTCGGCTTCACAAAGCGGTGAGGACGCTCCCGTTGCGGCACCCCCGCTCTCTCCTTAGACTACTCCTCATCGGTCCGACCCGTCTCACCAGGCAGGCTCGCACGTAAACGAAAACCATCGCGCGTGAGCGACTGTCGGGCGCACGTGGTTTGCCAGACAGGCTGATGCTATCATGACGCGGAAGGCCGCGGCTCACTGCACGACGCGATTGCGCTTGAGGAGGTAGTTGGATGGCAGCCGAGGGGTTCGATCTCAGCGGGAAGAAGGCGCTGGTCATCGGTGCCGGCTCGAGCGCGGGGCGCGCCATCGCCCTGGCGCTGGCCGAGGCGGGCGCCGACGTGGCGGTGACCTCAGCGGCACGCGATGACGCCGACGCAGCGTCGACCACCGAGACGGCGCGTCTGCTGGGTAAGGCGCAGGCCGGACAGATCGATGCGACGTCGTCGGCGGACATCCGGGACGCGGTCGCCGGCGCAACGAGCGACCTCGGCAGGCTCGACATCCTCGTGACCTGCGCCGACCTGTTCCTCGCGAAGCCCGTGGAAGAGATTTCGGATGCCGAGTGGGAGCGGGTGCTGATCACGAACCTGAGCAGCGTCTTCTTCGCCTGTCGGACCGCCGGTCCGCAAATGGCGAGGCAAGGCTACGGGCGGATCATCAACGTCGCCTCCGGTCTGGGAGAACGAGGACTGCCCAACTGCTCGGCGTACTGCGCCGCCAAGGGTGGCGTGCTCAACATGACGCGGGCGCTGGCGCAGGAATGGGCGGCGAAGGGCGTGACGGTGAACGTCATCGCTCCGGCCTGGATGGAAGACACGCCGGGCCTGGGTGACCCCGACCCGGAGTCGAACCGTTTGCTCCGTTTCATACCGATGCGCCGCGCCGGCCGTCCGGACGAGATCGGGCCGCTGGCAGTGTACATGGCGTCGGAGTCTGCGGGCTATCTCACCGGGCGGGCCATCTTCGTCGACGGCGGCCTGCTGGCCCACCTGTAGTAAGGAGAGACAATGCCTTTCACGGATGTAAACGGCTTCAAGATGCACTACCAGGTGCGCGGCGAAGGCCCGCCTCTGGTGATCGCCCATGGGCTGCTTAGCAGCATGGCGATGGCGGACCTCCTGGGCGAGGTGCCGCCCGCCCTTTTCCAGGACTTTAGCGTTGTGACGTACGATGCCCGGGGTCACGGCCAGTCCGGCTTCACAAGTGACGTGGCCGACTACGAATGGGAGTCGCTGGTGGCGGATATGCTGGCGTTGTTCGAGCACCTGGGCATCGAGAAGGCGCATCTGGGCGGCAGCTCGATGGGCGGCGGCACCGCGCTGGTCTTCGCCCTGCGGCACCCGGAGAAGGTGGAGAAGATCGTCCTGCAATCGCCGCCGCCGGTGGGGCAACAGCAATCGGCGCCCGGCGCGGCGCTGTTCGGCGGACTGGCGAAGCTCGTCGAAGGGCTGGGCCTGAAGGAGGCGGTGGACATTGCCCTGCGATTGAAGCCGTGGTGTGAGGTGAAGAAGACGGCGCCCATGATCTACCAGTGGATCCGGCACTGGCTGCTTTCGCTCAACCCGCAGGCGCTCGTCCCCGCCATTCGCGGCATCGTCTTGGGGCCGGCGCTGTCGGATGAGGACTTTGCCCGCGTCGCTGCGCCGACCCTCCTGATCGCGCATCCCGATGACGAGCTGCACCCCGTTGCCTCGGCGGAGCGCCTGCGCGACGAGATACCGCAATCACGACTCGTCGTGGCTCCCGATGCCTGGTACTACAATGTTCACCGCGATGAGCTGGTGGCCACCATCAAGGGCTTCCTGAACGGCGACTGAGTCAATGCCCGACCCGGAAGACGGCGACCCAGCGGCCTCCGAAAGCGTCTCCCCCGACGTCTACGATAGCCGCTACTTCTTCGCGTCCTGCGAAGGCTACAACGACTTCCGCAAGTCCGGCGGCAGGAAGCTGGGCCCCCGTTTCCAGAAGGCGCTGGAGCTGGCGCAGATACGCCCCGGCGAACGCGTCCTCGATATCGGCTGCGGGCGCGGCGAGCTTGTCGTGCACGCCGCCATGCTGGGCGCTGAGGCCGTGGGCATCGACTACGCCGAAGAGGCGGTGCGCATCGCCGAAGAGGCGCTGGCGGGCCATCCAGCGGAGGTCCGCGACC
>JALHUB010000058.1 GCA_022865685.1 Dehalococcoidia bacterium
CGCTCTTTTTCCTCGACTACATTGCCAGCGCGGAGCTGGGCGAAGACGATAAGGTCGCCGTCGTGCAGGGGGTGGCGTCCGCGTGCCGGAGCGCCGGCTGCGCCCTCATCGGCGGCGAGACAGCGGACATGCCCGACGTCTACCTGCCGCACGCCTTCGACCTCGCCGGCTTCATCGTCGGCGTCGTCGAGCGCGACAGCATCATCGACGGCTCCAGAATCGAGGAAGGCGACGCCCTGCTCGGTATACCCTCGAACGGACTCCACACCAACGGCTACTCGCTGGCCCGCCGCGTCTTTAGCGTTGGCCTCGGCGGCGACCCGGAGGCGGAGAAGGCGGCGCTCTATCGCACCTACTCGGAGCTCGGCCACACCCTGGGCGAAGCGTTGCTGGCGCCGCATCTCTGCTACTACCGCCAGGTGAAGCCGGTGCTCGGCTACCTGAAGGGAATCGCCCACATCACCGGTGGCGGCCTCATCGACAACGTGCCGCGCATCCTGCCGGAAGGCCTCGCCGCCCGCTTTGGCAGGGGCACGTGGAAGGTGCCGCCCATCTTTACCCTGATCCAGCGAGAGGGTAACGTGAGCGACGACGAGATGTACCGCGTCTTCAACATGGGGCTGGGCATGGTGCTGGTGTGCGCCGCGTCCGAGATCAAGCGGGTGCGGTCACGGCTGCCGGAGGCGCGGCTTGTCGGCCAAATCGTCCCCCAATCCGGCGACAAGCGGGTGGTCCTGTCCTAGCTTCGACGAGGACGTAACAGAAGGGTTGTGATGAAAGGAATCATCAGCGTCCACGACAAGACGGGCCTCGCCGACTTCGCACGCGGACTCGCCGGCCTAGGCGTCGAGCTCTACTCCACCGGCGGCACCCACAAGGCCCTCATTGACGCCGGCGTCGCCGTCAAGTCCATCTCCGAGCTCACCGGCTTCCCCGAGATCCTCGACGGCCGCGTCAAGACGCTCCATCCCGTCGTCCACGCCGGCATCCTCGCCCGCCGCGACCTGCCGGAGCACCGCGCGGAGCTGGAGCGACAGGGCATCGCCCCCATCGACCTCGTCGTCGTCAACCTCTACCCCTTCGTCCAGACGGTTACGAAGCCCGGCGTCAGCCTCGAAGACGCCCTGGAGAACATCGACATCGGCGGCCCCACCATGCTTCGCGCTGCTGCCAAGAACTACCCCAGCGTCATCGTCGTCGTCGACCCCGCGGACTACGCGCCGTTGCTCGAGATGCTTGCCGCCGGCGACGGCCTGCCCGCCGTTGGGCGGGTGCCGCAGCCGGAACGACGCCGCCTCGCCCGCAAGGCGTTCCAGCACGTCGCCTCCTACGACACCGCCATCTCGCAGTACCTCAAGGACCCGCAGGACATCCTGCCGGACTCCTTCACCATCGCCCTCAGCAAGCTCTTCGACACCCGCTACGGCGAGAACCCGCACCAGCGCGCCGCATTCTACGCCGAGGAGAGCGTCACCGACCCCAACCCGGGCGGCATCCGCTCGGCGGAGCAGCTCCACGGCAAGGAGCTCTCCTATAACAACGTCATGGACGCCGACGCCGCCTGGAACACCGCCTGCGACTTCCCGGGGCCCACAGTCGTCGTCGTCAAGCACACGAACCCCTGCGGTCTCGCCGGCCACAACGACCTCGCCGAGGCCTACCGCCGCGCCTTCGCCGGCGACCCCGTCTCCGCCTTCGGGGGCATCGTCGCCGTGAACCGTCGCTTCACGCTTGCCGTCGCCCAGGAGATAGGCAAGACGTTCTACGAGATCATCATCGCGCCCGACTACGACGACGAGGCGCTCGACCTCCTTCGCAAGAAGCGCGACCTGCGCATCCTGCGTGCCGCGCCGCCCTCGCTGGCTGGCCTCGACTACCGGCGCGTCGTCGGTGGCCTCCTCGTTCAGGAGCGCGACGACATCCCGGACGCCGAGATCGAGCCGAAAGCCGTCACGAAGCGCAAGCCGACGGACGCTGAGATGCGCGACCTCCTGTTCGCCAACCGTGCCGTCAAGCACATCAAATCGAACGCCATCGTATTCGTGAAGGACTCGGCGCTGGTCGGCATGGGCGCCGGTCAGCCCAACCGCGTCACGAGCGTCATGCTGGCGGCCCGCGCTGCCGGCGACAAGGCGAAGGGCGCCGTCATGGCCTCCGACGCCTTCTTCCCGTTCCCGGACGGCATCGAGACGGCGGCCGAAGCGGGGATCACCGCCGTCATCCAACCCGGCGGCTCCATCCGCGACGCGGAAGCTATCGCCGCCGCCGCCGCTCACAACATGGCGATGGTCTTCACCGGCCACCGCCACTTCAAGCACTAGAGCGTCGCCCGACCCTTGTAGGGGCGCACGGCCGTGCGCCCCTACAACACCCGAGCCCACGTCCGCGGTGATGGGGATGGGAAAATGTAGCGGAGGACTTCAGTCCTCCACTACTTCTCCCTCACGCAATCCGTTGGCTGCGCGGAATGGCTCTACACTCACCGAGGCAACCGATCGCATGACGAACGAAAAGAGCATCGCGGACCTCCCGCTTCTCATCGACACGCTCGCGGAGCCGGAACGCGAGGTCTTCAACCGCGTCTTCCGCGTCGACGCCGTCGAAGGCCGCATCGTCCCCCCCGACTCCATGCGGCCCTGGATCGAGCGCCACTTCGGCGCCGTCGAACCGACCCTCTCCCAGCGGATCGTCCGCGTTACCAACCTCGTCACCTGCCGCGGCGCCCTCTTTAACGCGTTGCGCTCACGTCGCCCGCACTCGTTCGTCGATGAGGCCGCGCTCGAGGCCGAGCTCACCGCCGGCAGCGAAGACCCGTTCGCGGAGCCGTTCGTCGAGACGCCCGCCGACGTCTTCGGCCGCATCGAAAGCAAACACTGCGTCACCGGCGCCAACGTCGCCAAGTTCGACGGCTTCCACTCCCTCGTCATCTTCAAGGAGCACAACCCGCTGCACTTCGACCGCGAGATGCTCCGCGACTACTTCGACACCGGCCTCCGCTGGGCGCAGGCGGCCCACGGCGTCGATCCCGCAGCGAACTACTACCTCTTCATGTGGAACTGTCTCTGGCGCGCCGGCGCCTCGCTCGTCCACGGCCACGCCCAGGTGCTGCTCGGCCGCGGCGCTCACTATCCCGCCGTCGAAGGCCTGCGACGCGCCGCCCGCGACTACCACGCCCGCCACAACTCTGGCTACTTCGCCGACCTCTACCGCGCCCACGCCGCCGTCGGCTGCGCCTTCGAGAAGGAGGGCGTTCGCGTCCTGGCGAACCTGGCGCCGGTCAAGGAGCACGAGGTCCTGCTGATCGCGCCGCAGCTCAACGACTCGCTGAAGGATCGCACGTACGAGGCCCTCGCCTGCCTGCGCGACCGGCTGGGCGTCGCCTCCTTCAACCTCGCGCTCTACCTGCCGCCGATCGCGCCCGTCGAGGAGGACTGGCGCGGCTTCCCGGCCATCGTCCACATCGTCGACCGCGGCGACCTCGCTGCCCGC
>JALHUB010000059.1 GCA_022865685.1 Dehalococcoidia bacterium
CCGCCTGGGGAGCGGCGTTATCGTCCTCGGCACGGTCGTCGATGGGCGGCCGAGCCTGCTGGCGATGGTCACGCCTGATCTGACGAGTCGCGGCCTGAACGCCGGCGAGCTCGTAAAGCGGGCGGCACAGGTCACCGGCGGCGGCGGCGGCGGACGGCCGGAGATGGCGCAGGCCGGCGGCCGCGACGCGTCGCGTCTCGATGAGGCGCTGCGCGTGGCGAAGGAGCTGGCGGCGGAAAAGATGAAGGGGCTGAAGGACTCATAGTGCGCATGCTTGGGCTAGACGTCGGCGACCGGCGCATCGGCCTGGCGATAAGCGACCCCAACGGGCAGGTCGCCGTGCCCCTGCGCACGCTGCATCGCACTGCGCAGGACGGCGCCGTCGACGCCATAGCGGCGCTGGTCGCGGAGGAGAACGTCGAAGCGATTGTCGTCGGCCTGCCGCTGCGGCTCGATGGCAGCGCCGGGTCGCAGGCGGAGAGCGTGCAGGAGTTCGTGCGACAACTGCTGCCCGCCGTCAACGTGCCGGTCACGCTATGGGACGAGCGGCTGTCGACGGTGCAGGCGGAGCAGCTCCTGCGGCGCGACGGTCCCCCCTCGCGAAAAGGCAAGGCGGAGCGGGATTCGCTGGCGGCGGCGATTATTCTTCAAGGATACCTGGACAGCAGGCCGGGTAGGCAGGCGGAATAGAGGCTGATGTCGAAGATCGTGCCCGCGGCGGTTGCGGCCCTGGCGCTGGTGACGATAGGTATCGTCGGCTGGGCGATGTCGGCTGTTCCGTCCACCATTCTCGGCAGCGAGCTGTCCGACGCCCTCGCGCCGGCGCCCGCGAACGGCGTCGCAACCGTCACCATCGAAGACGGCGATGGAGCGAAGAAAATCGCGGAAGAGTTGGAGGAGGGGGGCGTGATCCAGAGCGCGCGCCTCTTTCGCGTCCTCGCTGCCTTCATGGGCATCGAGAACGAGCTCGTCGCCGGCGACTACGAGTTCGACCAGGGGATGACCACCCTTACTGTCATCGACCGCATCCACAACGGCGTCACGGCGCCACTGATGGTGACGGTGCCGGAGGGACTGCGCGTCGAGGAGATAGCCGATCTCCTCGAAGAGAAAGGGGTCCTTTCGAATGAGGACTTCCTGAGCGCGGTCAAGGAGGACTACCCGGAGCCGTTCCTGCCGGAGAACGCCGGCGAACGTAACATCCAGGGGTACCTCTTCCCGGCCACCTACGGTTTCTCTCGCAGCACGAGCGGCCGGCAGGCCGTCCAGCAGATGCTGGACGCCTTCGACAAGCAGGTCGTCGCAGACGTGCAGCCGCAGCTAGCGACAACCGGCCTCACGCTGGACCAGGTCATCACCCTGGCGTCGATCGTCGAGCGCGAAGCCGTCAAGCCGGAGGAGCGGCCGCTCATCGCCAGCGTCTACCTCAACCGCACGAAGGTGGGCATCGCGCTCCAGGCCGACCCGACTGTCCAGTTCGCTCTCGCGAACGACCCGCAGAGCGTCGCGAGATACGGCTATTGGAAGCAGGAGCTTTCGCTCGCCGACCTGGAAATCGATTCGCCCTACAACACTTATAAGAACAGCGGCCTGCCGCCTGGGCCCATCGCCTGCCCCGGCCTCGACTCGATTCGGGCCGTGGTGCGGCCGGCGCGGACCAACTATCTCTTCTTCGTCGCCAAGGATGACGGCAGCCACGTGTTCGCCGAGACTATGGAGGAGCACCTCCGGAACGTCCAGCTCTACCAGCACTAGCGTCGCGCGCCTCGCCGTCGGCCAATCGGGGATCGAGCCATGAAACGAGTCGGCCTTATCGGGCATCCGATTGCGCATTCGCTGTCGCCGGCGATTCAGAACGCGGCGTTCATCCACCACGGCCGCGAGGAGCGCTACGAGCTCTGGGACACAGAGGCGTCGCGGCTGGAAGCACGCATCCGCGACCTGCGCGGCGACGGCTTCCTCGGCGCGAACGTCACGGTGCCTTACAAGCAGGCGGTGATGCCGTACCTCGACCGGCTCGACTCGCTGGCCGAGGAGACGGGCGCGGTCAATACGATCGTGAACGAAGGCGGTCGTCTCGCCGGCCACAACACCGACGTGACGGGCTTCGCGCAGGTGCTGTCCGCGGCGGGCTTCTCGACGAAAGAGGCTGGCGTCGTCGTGCTCGGCGCGGGAGGCGCGGCGCGGGCAGTCGGGCTCGTCCTCGTGCGCGAGGGGGCAGCGTCAATCGACCTCTGCGACATCGACATCGACCGCGCGCGGGCGCTGGCGGAGCACCTCCGCTCTCTATCGGAGGGGCGGACGGCCGTGCGGGCCCATGCGCCCTCCGACGCGGGCTTTCGCGAGGCGGTGACAGGCTGTCGCCTTCTGATAAACTGTACCCCGGCCGGCACGCGCCATAGCGACATCGAGGGTCGGACGCCGCTCGACGCGGAGGCCATCCCGTCGGGCGCGCTCGTGTTCGACCTCGTGTACAACCCGCCGCTGACGCCGCTCATGGCCGCCGCGGAGGCGCACGGGGCGCAGGCCGTCGGCGGACTGTCGATGCTCGTGTATCAAGCGGCTGCGTCCTTCAAGCTCTGGACGGGCCTCGACGCGCCGGTCGACATCATGCTGGCGGCGGCTCGACAAGCGCTGGACGCCGCAAATTGACATAACGTCTGCGAAGGAGAGGGAGTTGACGCTTCGTTTTCTCACGGCAGGGGAGTCGCACGGCAAGGCGCTGACCGCCATCATTGAAGGGATTCCCGCGGGACTGGCGCTGGCTGAAGACTACATCGCGCACGACCTGCGGCGGCGACAGGGCGGGCGCGGGCGCGGCGGACGGCAGCAGATCGAGTCGGACCGCGCGGAGATCGTCTCCGGCGTGCGTTACGGCCTGACGCTCGGCAGCCCGATAACGCTTGTCATCGCCAACCGCGACTGGGAAGACTGGCGCGACGTGATGGCGGTCGTGGTGCCTTCGGGGCCTGTCGAGCCGGTGACGCGACTGCGGCCCGGCCACGCCGACCTCCCGGGCGCGATGAAGTATGGCCAGACTGACATCCGCAACGTCCTCGAACGGGCCAGCGCCCGCGAGACGGCGGCGCGCGTTGCCGTCGGGGCCGTGGCGCGACGCTTCCTCGAAGAGTCCGGCGTCGAGATTCACAGCCACACCGTCGCCATCGGCGGTATCGAAGCGAGCGTAGCGGGCGATCCGGACTGGCAGGCGGTGGAGGAGTCGCCGCTACGCTGCGCCGACCCCGACGCTGAGCGCCGCATGCTCGACGCCATCGACGCCGCGCGCGCGGACGGCGACAGCCTCGGCGGCGTGACGGAGGTGCGGGCGACTGGCGTTCCCATCGGCCTCGGGAGCCACGTCCAGTGGGACCGTCGCCTCAGCGGCCTGCTGGCCCAGGCGGTGATGAGCATTCCATCCGTGAAGGGCGTGGAAACCGGCGAGGGCTTCACCGTGGCGCGGATGCGCGGCTTCGAGTCGCATGACGTCATCCTGCCCGTCGGCGAGTGGGCCGGGCGGCCCTGGCGGCGCGCCTCCAATCACGCCGGCGGCCTCGAAGGCGGCATGACGAACGGCGAGCCGCTGGTCGTGCGCGCGGCGCTGAAGCCGATATCGACGCTTGCGCGACCGCTGCCGTCGGCGGACCTGGCGACGGGCGAGAGCGTAGAGGCCCACTACGAGCGCTCCGACATCTGCATCGTGCCGGTAGCGGGCGTGATAGCCGAGGCGGTGGTGGCCATCGTCCTGGCGGGCGCGATGCTCGACAAGTTCGGCGGCGACCACATCGATGAGACGCTGCGCAACTACCGCGCGTACGTCGAGACGGTCGGGCCGCACCCTGCTGGTGGATAGCGCCATGCCATCCGAACCGCCGGGCCGCATCTTCCTCACGGGCTTCTCGTTCAGCGGCAAGTCCCACGTCGCGCCGCTGGTCGCGACGATCCTCGGCTGGCGCGCCGTCGACCTCGATGACCTGATCGAACAGGCCGCGGGCAAGCCGGTCCCCGCGATCTTTGCCGAGGAAGGCGAGCCCGGCTTCCGCCTGCGCGAGACGGAGGCGCTGCGTCGCGCCTGTGGCGAGACCGAGGTCGTCGTGGCTACGGGCGGAGGCGTCGTTCTCGCTGAGGAGAACCGGCGGCTCATGGCGGAGAGCGGCCTCGTCGTCTGCCTGGAGGCGCGCCCGCAGACGATCCACACCCGGCTCCAGCTGCCCGACGGCGGCAGCGAATCGGAGCGGCCGCTGCTGCGCGGCCCCGACCCGCTAGGACGCATTCGCCACCTCAAGGCGCTGCGCCAGCCGCTGTACGCCCTCGCCGACTTCACCGTCCACACCGACGACCTGACGCCGGAGCTGGTCGCTGAAGAGGCCGTCCGCGCCTGGCGTCGCTTCGCCGAATGCCTCTCGTATGATGAGGGGCGATTGGCCGGAGCGTCGTCCGGAGGCACCCCCGCTGTCATGGGCGACGTGCCCGTCGAAGAGGCCGGGCCCATCTGCAACGTCAGGACCGAGACGTCGGACTACGCCGTCTACGCCGGCTGGGGGACCATCGAAAAGCTGGGCGAGAAGCTGCGAGAGGCGGGCCTGAGCGGCGACGTCTACGTCATCACCGACTCCAACGTCCATGGCGACTACGGCGGCCGGATCGCAGACGCGCTGAGCGGCGAGGGCTTCGCCGTCCATACGCACGTCTTTCCCGCGGGCGAGGCGAGCAAGACGCTGGGGCGGGCGTCGGAAATCTACGACTGGCTCACGTCGCACAGGGCCGAGCGCGGGCAGGGCGTCGTCGCGCTGGGCGGCGGCGTCGCCGGCGACCTGGCGGGCTTCGTGGCCGCGACGTATCTGCGTGGCCTGCCTCTCGTCCAGGTCCCGACGAGCCTGCTGGCGATGGTCGACGCGTCGATCGGCGGCAAGGTCGCCGTTGACCAGCGGGAAGCAAAAAACCTTATCGGCGCGTTCTACCAGCCGCTGCTCGTCTTCGCCGACGTGGCGACGCTGCGCACGCTGCCGGAGCGCGAGCTGACCTCCGGTTGGGCGGAAGTCATCAAGCACGCTCTGATCATGGACCCCGATCTGCTGGCGCAACTGGAAGACCGCGTCGATGCGCTTCGCGCCCTCGAGCCGAACGTGACGACACAGGTTGTGCGATGCTCTATGGCGCTCAAGGCGCAGGTCGTGGCGGAAGACGAGCGCGAGCTGACGGGTCGGCGCAGCATCCTCAACTACGGCCATACAGCCGGTCACGCGCTGGAGGCCGCGACGGGGTACGGCTTCCTTCTGCACGGCGAAGCCGTCGCCCTGGGCATGCTCGTCGCGGCGGAGATCGGACGGCGCATGGGTCTGACGCCGCCGGAGCTCGTCGAGCGGCAGGAGGCGCTGCTGGAGCGCTTCGATCTCCTGCGGCCGCTTCCAAAGATTTCGGCCGACGCAGTACTCGCGGCCATGAGCCTCGACAAGAAGGTCAGCGGCAAGAGCATCCGCTGGGTGCTGTTGACCGGCGTCGGGAAGCCGGTGCTGCGAAGCGACGTGCCTCTGCCGCTGGCGCGCGAGGTGGTGGAGGAACTGCTGGCGTCTCAGGGGGAACGCGTGTGACCGAGGAGGAGCAGGCCGCCCTCGGGGCCGTCGTCCGCGGCGTGGTGCAAGCCATCGGCTTCCGGCAGTTCGTCATCATGCACGCGCGCGCCCTCGGCCTTTCCGGCTACGTGCGCAACGGTAACGACGGCCGCAGCGTCGAGGTCGTCGCCGAAGGACTGCGGCCCGCCCTCGAAGAGCTGGTGCGGCACTTGTGGAAGGGACCATTCATGGCGCGGGTCGATAGCGTGCAGGTGCGCTGGACGACGCCCAGCGGCGAGTTCGGCCGCTTCGAGGCGCGCTTCTAACCGCGACGCCGCACGGCCACGACCACGCTCTTTGGATCGTCTACGCCCTTTAGCGGACGCACCATCCCCAGCACCGTGCTGGCGACGATCTTGCGCACGAAGAGCGCCAGCGGCAGCCGCACGCCGTCGATGAACAGGGTGGCGTCCTCTCCCGGCTCCTGCGTCAGGAAGCGGCGTCGCACGAGGTCTGCCATGTGCGCGAAGTCATCGGCGGCGAACGCGGGCACGTCGACGTTCGCGGGCTTGTCGCCGGCAATCGCCAGCAGCTCGTTCTTGTGGCAGAGCATCTCGTCGCCATCGCCGGCTCGGTGCACCTCCAGCTTCAGGTAGCTGCTGCGGTGGAAGCCGTCGGCGAGCACCAGGTCGTAGTCGTCGCGCATCTCCCAGACCAGCTCGTCGAGCGACGGCTCATCGTCGACGCGCCGTATCGAGGCCACGCTGCCGGGCGCCCTGATGATTGTCATCTCGCTGCCCGCGGTCGCATAGTCCGCCGCTGCCTGCGAAGGCGGCGTCAGTGGTTCCGTAGCTTCGACGGCGGTGGCGACGCGCACGCCCTTCGCGGTCAGCTCACGCACCAGCCCCTCGACGACCGCCTGCGACCCGGACCCGGGCCGTCCGACTACGCAAAGCACCGGCGGCATGCGAGGCCTCCTTCCCTGGCTATCCCTCTCCGTGCGTCCAGTTCAGCATCATCGCCGTCAGCTCGTCGCCGGGGCGCACCTCGGGCACTACCTCCGGCACGATTACGAGCGCGTTGGCGATCATCA
>JALHUB010000060.1 GCA_022865685.1 Dehalococcoidia bacterium
CTCCTTCGACGGGCTCGTCGACATGATGGTGGAGTCGGACCTGAAGGCGGAGTCGGGCTCCTAACGGCGCGCCGACTGGAAAGCGGCAGGACATGGAGGTTGCCCCCGGGCTCTACCAGCTCAAGGTCCCCATGCCCGGGCCGCTGGAGTACGTACTCGCCTACCTCTTCCCCTGCGACGGCGGCTACACCCTCGTCGACCCCGGCTGGCCCAGCGACGAAGCCTTCGCCGCCCTCGGGGCGCAACTCCAGGAGATAGGCGCCGCGCTCACCGATATTCGCCGCCTCGTCATCACCCACGTCCACCACGACCACTACGGCCTCGCTGCCAGGGTCAAGGAAGCCTCCGGCGCCGAAGTCCTTCTGCACGAGCGCGACTGGGAGGCCGTGCAGCCCTACGTCGACGACCCCGACGGCGCAGTGCGCCAGATGCAGCGCTTCCTCGCCATGCACGGCGTCCCCCGCGACGAGATCGAAGCCGTGCCCGTTCCCGCCCAGATACTGCGCGACGTCATCATGCGCGCGCTGCCGGACCGGACCCTCCGGGGCGGCGAAGTCATCGAGGGCGAAGGCTTTCGCTGGGAGGTCATCTGGACGCCGGGGCACTCCGCCGGCCACGTCTGCCTCTACGAGCGAGACCGACAACTCCTGCTCAGCGGCGACCACGTCCTGCCGGTGATCACGCCGCACCTCAGCTTCGTCGGCCGGCCCGGCAGCGACCCTCTCGGCGACTTCCTGCGGTCGCTGGAGGCGCTGAAGCCGCTCGCCGTGCGCACCGTCTACCCCGCGCACGAGTTCGCCTTCGACAACCTGCGCGAGCGCATCGAGCAGATCGAGCTGCACCACCTGGCGCGCATGCGGGAGATGCTCGACGCGCTGGCGTCGGGGCCGCTGACGGCGTACGATGTCGCGCACCACGTGACGTGGGTGACAGGCGACTTCCGCGACTTCGACTTCGCGATGCAGGGCGCCGCCGTCCGGGAGACGCTGGCGCACCTGGAGCACGGCGTCGTCACCGGCCACATCGCCTGTGGCCTGGAGGAAGGCCTCTACCGCTACCGCCTCGCTCAAGGCGCGGCAGGGCAAATCACATAGACCCCTCGCGCCTGAAGCCCATGAACGCCGCACCGGCGGCAATCGCGCCACCGGCGATGCTCACGTACAGCCCGAAGCCCAGGTAGTCCATCACGTTGCAGCCGCCGCACCCGTCCCGGATGTCCGATATCAGGCGCACCAGGTCATACCCGGCGACGCCGGCGGCCGCCGCTCCCAGGATGAGGCTGCCCAGGCTGAGCAGCGGGTTCGGCTTCATGAAGTAGTGGACGGCCAGGGCCCCGGCGGCGAGTCCGAGGAGCAAGATTACGATGCCGTCGTTGCCGTCGCCCATCGACGAGCCCGTCAGGTAGCCGCCATCAAAGCCGTTCGCCGTGGCGCCCGCGAAGTCGATCCACGGGACCATGGTGCCGATGACGGCCAGCGCGGAACCGATCATGACGGCAACGCCGATTGCCGGCTGGACCGGCTTAGTCGCGCCAAGGGTGTGGCGCATCGTCTGCGTCGCGGCCGGTCGCTGCTGCGTCATGACCTGCTGCTGCGGAGTCGGCTGCTGGTAGACCTGCTGCGCTGGCGGCTGTTGCTCGACCGGCTGCGGCGCCGGCGGCGCTACGTCGTCACGCAGCGACGCCCCGCATTTTCGACAGAATGCGGCGGCGTCAGCTACTTCGACGCCGCATTGGGAGCAAAACATGAAACTCTCCTTCCCTGTGCTAGCAGCCCGGCGCGCGTCCCTCGAATACCGCGACATGGTAAATGCGACCATCGCCGGCAAAGGCCGAACCTGTCCCCATCCGCGTGAAACAGCCGTTGATGATAGTTCCCAGGTGCTGGGGGCTGTTGCGCCACAGCGCGATCGTCATATCCGCTGACTGATCGACGCGGGTGTTGTTCCAGGCGATAACCTCGCCGGCCCAGGCCACGGTCATTCCCGCTCTCTCCATCAGACAGCGCGCGCCGCAGCCGTCCGGCGGCGTGTGGCTGAAGTAGCCGTAATTCGCCATGTCCTCGGCCCGCATCCGCGCGATGGCCGAAAGCTGTGGATCGCGGACCAGGGGCGGCAGCCCGCGCTCGGCCCGGAGCTGGTTGACGCCGACGGCCAGGCCCTGCTCCATCTGCTCCTGCCACGTGCAGGAAAGCGACAGGGCCGCGACTGCGACGATGGCGGCAATGGCGGCAAAGAGGGGAATGGCTGACAGTCTCGGCGGGTGAGGCCGGCAAGCAGGTGTCGAGCGACGACGTGTGTTCGGCGACAAGCGCTCCTTGCTCCCCAGCAATGCGGCCGCGCCTCTCCGTGCCCGGCCGCCCACTTTTCGCGTCATTCTACTCTCGGCTCTGGACACTGTCCAGCCTCCGCAGGGCGTGCCGGAACTTCCATACCCTCTACGTTGCGGTGGGAAACCGACGATTTACACGCTCCAGTCCCCTGATCCTCCCTGACTCGCGCGGAACGCGGCTTCGGCGGAAATGCACTATACTGGGCCATCAGTGACGAGACCGCCCCGGGGAAGGAGACCGCATACATGGAGTATGAGCAGATCAAGGTCCGCATCGAGAACAAGGTTGCCCTTTGCAGCATCCACAACCCGCCGCTGAATCTCATGACCGGTCGCATGGTGGAGGAGCTCGACGCACTTCTCCAGCAGCTAGCCGCCGACGATTCCGTGCGCGTCGTTGTCTTTGCCGGCTGCGTGGACGGCGTCTTCATCACCCACTTCGACGTCTCCGAGCTCGTCGCCCTCTCCGGCTCAGAGACGGCTGCAGAGCCGCCCAGCGCGGTCGAGATGCCGCACCATCGCATGCAGCGACGCTTGCAGGACCTGCCGAAGCCCGTCATCGCCGCGATCAACGGACGCTGCGGGGGCGGCGGCTGCGAGTTCGCCCTGGCCTGCGACCTGCGCCTCATGGCCATCGGCGACTTTGCCATCGGGCTGCCGGAGGTCGGCGTCGGCATCCTGCCCGGTGGTGGCGGGACGCAGCGCCTGCCGCGACTGATCGGCCACGGCAAAGCGCTGGAGATGATGCTGCTGGGTCGGGTCGTCGGCGCCGAGGAGGCGGAGCGCATCGGCCTCATCCACAAGGCGGTGCCCGCCGCCGACCTCATGCCGGCCGTCATGGCCCTCGCCGAACGACTCGCCCGCGGCGCGCCCATCGCCCAGGGGCTGATCAAGCGCTGCGTCTACGAAGGTCGCGACCTGACGCTGGACGAGGGTCTGCAGGTCGAGTTCGAGGCCTTCCTCCGGACGCTCGCCACCGAAGACGCCCGTGAGGCGATGAAGGCGTACCTGCGCGGGCAGCCGTACGAGTTCAAGGGGCGCTGAGACGCCGTCTTCCGCTCTCGTCGCCGCGCCGTGTATATTTATCTAAACGCGAATGTAGGGGAGGACTTTAGTCCTCCCGCCGTCTGTGAAGGAAAACGATGAAACTAACAGTGCCCAAACTCGTATGGGACGGCGGCGGCGAGCGCGAGATCAACTTCCCCGCCTCCTGGGACGTCCATTTCTGTCCGACGCGTGGCTGGGACCGCCCGGCGATGAGCGACGAACAGATGCGCGAAGCCTTCGCCGCGCCCGTCGGCACGCCGCGCATCCGCGACCTGGCGCAGGGCAAGAAAGAAGTCGTCATCATCTTCGACGACATCACGCGCCCGACGCCCGTCTACCGCATCGCCCCCTTCGTCATCGAAGAGCTGCGGGAAGCCGGCATCGCCGACGAGCAGATCCGCTTCGTCATCGCCTCCGGGACGCACGGCGCCCACGACAACAAGGCGCTGCGTGCCAAGCTGGGCCAGGAGATACTGGAGCGCTTCTTCGTCTTCCAGCACAACCCCTACGACAACTGCGTCTCCGTCGGCGCGACGACGCTGGGGACACCTCTCTCCGTCAACCGCGAGGTCACGACCTGCGACCTCAAGATCGGCATCGGCTCCATCCTGCCCCATCCGCAGGCCGGCTTCGGCGGCGGCGGCAAGCTCATCCTGCCCGGCATCTCGCACATCGACAGCGTCGACCGCTTCCACCGGACGATAATGGACAGCGCGCCGGCGACCGTCGGGCCGGGCAACTGGGACGAGAA
>JALHUB010000061.1 GCA_022865685.1 Dehalococcoidia bacterium
ACGGTCAGTCGCCGCTGATGCCTGGCGCAGGTGCCGGTCTTACGGCGGGGCTCGATCTTTCCGCGGTCCGACAGGTAACGGCGTAGCCCGTCCACATCCTTGTAGTCGATCTGCTGTACCTTCTCAACGCAGAAGAAGCACACCTTTCGGCGAGACGTGTAGCGCGGCCTTCTTCGCTCCGGCCTGGCTGCCGCCTCTGCCGGGCGCTCGCCTTCCGCCTCCACAGTCTCCGTCGCTACGGGCTCCGGTTCCTCGGCCGCCACTGGATTTTGGCTCTCGTCCTCATTCACCAACTTGACCAGCCACCTCTTTCTCGGCAGTAGTCTCCCGACAGTTATCGTTAGTATACTCCCGGGGCGCCTATCGATGAAGGATGTCCGCCGCTACTCGAACGGCAGGTCCTCCGGCTCGATTGCCTCCTGCAACGGCTCTTCTTCCGGCAGGGGCATCGCCTGCGCGCGGTCCAGGAAAAGGACCGTATTGGCTATGACCTCGGTGCGAAAGCGTTTCTGACCGTCCTGGCTTTCCCAGGAGCGCGTGCGCAGCCGTCCTTCGACGTAGGCGCGGCGGCCTTTCTGCAAGAACTGGCTGCAGTTCTCCGCCAGACGGGCCCAGGTCACGATGTTGAACCACTCAGTCTCCTCGCGGCGTTCCCCCTCCGGCGTGGTGTAGTTCCTGCTGGTAGCGATGCGGAAGGTTGTGACCGGGTTGCCGTTGGCCGTGTACCGCATTTCCGGCTCCGT
Source organism: Dehalococcoidia bacterium (assembly GCA_022865685.1). Taxonomy (GTDB): domain Bacteria; phylum Chloroflexota; class Dehalococcoidia; order DSTF01; family JALHUB01; genus JALHUB01. The sequence goes on from JALHUB010000061.1 coordinate 744, forward strand.
GCCGACATTCCCGATGATCATGACCTTGTTTAGCCCCGCCATAGCTCCTGCTCCTTTCGCCGAGATACTCCGGTGCCGGGATAGGCAAGGTAGAAACCCATAAACCGGGGCAGTGCCTGTTTGCGCTAGTCCTCAGTCTTCACGAGAAGATGACGCAGCACTTCCTCGGAAAGTCGCAGGGTGGCTTCGAGCTCAGCGGTCTGTGCCGGCTCGATCCGGAAATGCGTGATGACGTAGTTACCTTCGGTGCGGTTCCTGATCGGGTAGGAGAGCTTCCTTTTCCCCCAGGGGTTGACGTCTGTCACCTCGCCTCCACGTGAGGCGACGTATTGCTTCATTCGATCAACCGCCGCCGAGGTCTGTTCGTCCTCCAGCTCGGGGTCGAGAATCAGTACCAGCTCGTATTCACGCAAGGGCTGTTTTCCTCCTGTTTTCCAAAGAACAAGCAGGCCCGACCGCTCTTCTGCCTGGGAACGATCGGCCTGGTGACGTGTTGCCGCGATTTGGGTCAAGCGGCGAAATTATAGTGCCAGAAAGCCGCGAAGTCAACGCCGAGCAGCCGCGCCGCTTCGAAAATCAGCGCCGGCGCTGCGGTTCGACCATCGGTTTGTCGCACCGACGACAATTGCTACGCGGGCCAAAGATGGGTTGTGTGACTCCTCCGGTGGCGAACGGCCGCACCCGTCCGATAGGCCGTCTCCGTTACCGCACGCGCCACAGCCCGCGCGACGTGCCGGTTGAACACACTGGGTATGATGTACTCCTCCTGCAGCTCCTTGTCGGTCACCTGAGACGCAATGGCTTCCGCCGCCGCTATCTTCATCTCCTCGTTCACCGTAGTTGCGTGGGCGTCCAGGAGACCGCGGAAGAAGCCCGGGAAGCAGAGCACATTGTTGATCTGGTTCGGATAGTCGGACCGTCCCGTTGCCATCACGCGCACGTACGGCTCTGCCTCCTCCGGCATTATCTCCGGATCGGGATTCGCCATGGCAAAGACGATGGGGTCGCGGGCCATCATTTTCAGGTGATCGACGGTGAGCATCCCGGGGCCGGACACGCCGATGAACACGTCGGCGCCCCGCATCGCCTCGCTGAGATCGCCCTTGATCTGGCGAGGATTCGTGTTCTCGGCGTACCACGTCTTTTCGGAGTTCATGTGCTCCGTGCGACCCTTGTAGAGCGCGCCGGCCCTATCCAGACCGATGATGTCCTTCACGCCCATCGACATCAGGATCTTGCTGCAGGCGACACCCGCCGCGCCGACGCCGAGGAATACTACCCGTAGGTCCGCCATCTCCTTGCCGACGATCTTGAGCGCATTGATCAGACCCGCAAGCACAACGACCGCCGTGCCGTGCTGGTCGTCGTGAAACACCGGGATGTCCAGCTCTTCCTTCAGCCGCGCCTCAATCTCGAAGCACCTCGGCGCCGCTATGTCCTCCAGGTTGATCCCGCCGAAGACCGGGCTTATCGCCTTCACCGTCCGCACAATCTCGTCCACGTCCGTCGTGTTCAGGCAGATGGGCCAGGCGTCGACGCCCCCGAACTCCTTGAACAGTATCGCCTTGCCCTCCATGACCGGCAGGGCCGCCGCCGGGCCAATGTTGCCGAGGCCCAGGACCGCCGTGCCGTCGGTGACTACCGCGACGCAGTTCCCCTTGATCGTCAGGCTCCACACCGCCACCGGCTCGCTGTAGATTGCCTGACAGACGCGCGCCACGCCGGGCGTGTACGCCGCCGACAGGTCGCCACGCGTATTCAACGGCACTCTGCTCGTCACCTCGATCTTTCCGCCGAGATGGAGCAAGAACACGGGGTCGGAGATGCTTCGGAGGGACACCTTTTCGACCTGTTTGATGGCCTCGGTGATGCGATGGGCATGGTCCACGTCGCGGGCCGCAAACGAGATGTCTCGCACCATCGTGTCGCGGCTAGACTGCACGATGTCGACCGCACCGATATCGCCGCCTGCTTTGCCGATCGCCGAAGCAATCTTGCCCAGCATGCCGACTTCGTTGGGGTATGCCGTCCGCACCGTCAGCGTGTAGCCGCCCGGACGGACGCCGTCCCGGATTGCCGTCGCTCGCCGTTCCATCATCCCTCCTTTGGCAGCGTCCCCGTAATATCTATCATGTCTCTGACCATTATACGGCTCATCCCTTCCGATGCGCTCGGCTCCTTCGCGCAGTCCTAGCGCGACCCCCGCCTCACCGCAAGCCAGGCGCCGGCTGCCGCTAGTACGGCCACGCCCGCCGCGGCCAGTATCGCCAGGAAAACGGCGTCCGGCGTCGACGACTCGTCGGTCCCGGATTCAACAGACGACTCCGGCTGCGGCGATTCCGCGCTCCCGCCGACCGTTACGTCGCCACACACGTCGGCGCGACCATCGCCATTCGCATCCGCGGTCAGCGCCTCGACGACCGCCGCCGCGGCGGCGTTAGCAGTATCGGCCGCGAACTGGAGGTTCAGCGTGCCGAGCTCGTCGGTCGACAGATGGTAGTTGGGATTGCGGAGGTCCGCCGTATCGGTGACGAAAAGCGCCTGGTATCCATGGTCCCAGAAGGGAGCGTGGTCGGCCCGACGCACGTCCGGGAGCGTCTCGCCGTTGCCCTGCACTTCCAGCGGCAGCACCACCAGGCCCGGCACCGCCGCTGCCGACGCCGCTACGAACTGATTCAGCAGCAAGGCCGAGTTGCTGTTTCCCACGACCGATAGGAAATCGCCTGTCGAACGCACCGGCTCCATCCCCTCCGGGTAGTCCTGACAGCCGGGCTCATCGCACGTATAGGCGATCATGTCGAAATTGATCATCCCCAGCAGTTCCCTGTCCGCAGACTCCGCGGCAGCGGCCATCTGACTGCTCCCGACGAGGCCTGCTTCCTCGAATGAGAACGCGGCGAAGTCCACCGATGCCTGCAAGGGCTGCGCGCTGAGCACGCGAGCGACCTCCAGCATCGCAGCGACGCCGCTCGCGTTATCGTCGGCGCCCGGCCCGCTGCTCACGCCGTCGTAGTGGGCACCGACGATGAGAGTCTTCTCGGGACACGTCGTGCCTGTTAGCATTCCGACGATGTTGGGGAAGGTCCGCCCGACGAAGTTGACGGGGTCCTCGATCACCACCAGGCCGTCGACGGCCAGCAGATCGCGAATGTAGCCGGCAACTTCATTCAGCTTGGCCCTATTCGCCTCGTCGCCGGTCCCGGAGCGCGGCCCCTGGATTTCGGCTATGTGCGCGCCGATCCCTTCGGGCGTTATCGTCGAATAGGCGCCGGCCGGCGAAGCCGCCGCGCCTGCCTGCGCGAAGAGGACCACGGCGACTGCAAGCTGTGGCAAGAGCAAGAGACGAAACCGGCCGCGAAAACGCATCATTCGGCCCTCAGCTTGCCGGTGATGAGACGCGAGACCGACGCGTCGCCGATGCGGGGCTCCGGCGCAAGTCACTGGCGCCGCCCTAATCTGGCGAAGCGCTCCTCACTTCTGAGACCGTCACGTAAAATCTACCAGCACCGGTCGCGCTGGGTCTAGGCAGGCGTGGGAGGCCGCCGCTGGCGCAGATGGAATCGGGGGCAGTCCGGCCTTCACCGTGACCGCCCCCGATGGTTGCATTAGAAGCTGCGTTCCGATTCTTCAGGATGTCAATAAGGCGTCAATCCGCCGGGCACACTGGGCAGCCAAGCTGATTCGGAATGGTCAGGCAGTTCCTTGAGTTCATCATCCCCGTGTCGACGCTGTTGACTTTCCCGTCCTTGCTGACGTCGAACACCTTCTCGGAAACCGGATCATCTCCTGGGATCTTCCCGGCCAGGCGCGTGTTCATGAGACCCACGTCGAGGGAGTTGACGCGGCGGTCACCGTTCAGGTCAAGCACTTCGAGAACGTCAGAGCAGCCGTCGCCATCGCTGTCCTCCGGGACAACGCAGGCCGACCATCCCGGCACCGTGTCTCCGACAAAGGCGCAGGTATTGTAGCCGTACCACTCCAACACGTCTCGCATACCATCGGTGTCGCTCTGCGTTCCTCCCGATAGCGGTGGCTTGCTGGCGGCGCTGCACGGATCGTACCCCATCGCGACCTCGTATCCGTCCAATACCGTGTCGCCGTCACTGTCTGCCACCAGCCGGAATGGGCACTGGCCGTCGAATTCCTGGGAGTCGGGCAGGGCATCGTTGTCATCATCGGGGTCGCAGGCGTCGCCCAGCTTGTCCTGCGCCGGGTTGCTCGCCCAATCGCCGGGGATCCGCGACCCGTTCGGCCTTCTGCCGCCATCGCTGTTGAGTTGGTCAGGATTGTAGATCGCCGGGCAGTTGTCGGCGGCGTCGAGCATGCCGTCGCAGTCGCCGTCGCCCGGGCACACAGTCGGCGTGGGGGTCGGACCAGGCGTGGCCGGCGTCTCAACGTAGTAGACCCAGTTCTCGATGGTGCACTCGCCGTACCCGACCTTGAAGTAACCGCCGTCGTTGAGCGAGCCATTGGGCCAGCCGGCGCCCCAGCTATTCTTGACTACCCAGTAGCCCCCGGCGTCGCTGTAGCCGGCGATGATGACGGCATGGTTGGCGCCGGAATCATTGGCGCACCGATACACCCCCTGTGCGTCGAACCCGCCGCCGTACCCTGAGCCGACGCCCATGGCAACGGAAAGCGGCCCTCTGTCGATCAGGTACTGCTTGATTTGCCCCGAAGGGACCGGCGCCACGGCGTTGATAGTAACGGCTCTGTCCTGCCAGTCACCACACCTATCGGAGCACGTGGCGTCGCTGCACTTGCCATAGGATCGATAGGTGCAATTAGAATCGCAACCGGAATTGCACGTGCAGTTGCTTTGGTCGACATACGGCATGCAGGCTTCGTCAGGTATCCCGGAGTCCCGCACGAATTCAAGCGCATCTACGTGCGAACCGCCGCAGCAGTTCCCGTAGGCGCCCATGGTATAGCAGTCAGAGACCAGGTACTCCTCTGATAGGTCGAGGTCGAGGTCCGGATCGCCGCTCTCGATATTGTACGTCCCCTCAACGACGCCCACGGTCGAAAACGCCCAGCAAGACCCACACGAACCCTGGTCCCTAACGGAGGTCATCCAATTCTCGCCGCCCTGGTCCCGCCAGTCGAACGAGGACGGCGGACTTCCGGTAATGGGCGGTTCCTCCTGCGGCGGCTCACTGCTAGACAGCGGGATGCTGCCCCTGGTGGCCTTCTGGCTCAGCCTCATCAGATCGCTGACAGAGCCCACCTCCACGCCGCCGGACGTGCACTCGGCGTACTCGCGCGATAGCGAGTCCTTACCGTTGGTCTTCGTTTTGATGTCGAGACCCTGCTTTGCGCAGTAGGAGCGCTCCTGGCCACACTTGCCGGCCAGGAACTTCCACTCTTCGCACTCTTTGCCATCGGGGAATACGCAGACCCCTTGCTCGCCCTTGCTGCTCTGAATGACGCGATACTCGTACCCCAGTTCCTTGCAGTACGTGGCCGCCGGATTGGCCATACCCAGCCGGTCCCCTTTCCCGCCGTCATTGCACGTCGGTGCTGCTTCACTCGCGAGGCTCTCCTGGCCGCCATTCCGCTCCAGGGACGGATACGCGCCATCTCCGCTCCCGCTGGCGACAAGACCGAAAACCGCCCATGAAACAACGACGACGGCGATAATTCCAACTGCTCCCACCGCCGACAACCTGTATCGCATCGATCCCCCCCAAGTTCTTGAGAAAGCGTCTCCTATCGATTATCGACGCCTTCGCCCGAAGTCTGTCTCTGGTGGTGGGCCATCGAGACGGGGGCACAAGCGGGGCTGGTCTCGCCCACGAGGATCCTCATCCGCCGTCTTTCCTCCTCCTTGCGCTTCAGGGCGAGGTGAATCTCCGCGCATTATAGCGGCGCGCCGCACCAGACGCCAGCGGTGACCGATCTCCTCGCCTCGACGGGCACTAGGCGCCAGAGGGCGGGGAGTCGAAATGAATGTGAACTCTGGCGTCCCTGGAGGGATTCGAACCCCGACCTGCTGCTTGGAAGGCATGTCGTTGTCAACGGCCTGGCAGAGAACCGCGACGGTCGAGCGAAACTCGCTCAGTTATCATCTCCAAAACGGGCCCGAGCGATTCCCCATCCATCCCTATAGTCAATATGCACGAGCGACAAGCAGTGAGTTTTCGCTATCCAATTCTGGGAGTTCTTGAAGGAGGGCACGCAGCAATGCGGAGATGCAGCCTCACCCAGCCCCGAGGGTCCGCGCGGGAAGAAGAGGTGCTACATCTCACAGGGCGAGCGTTGGTGGCACAGCAGGGGTCGATGGCCGGGCGCGACGGCCAGCTCGAACGCCTGGTGAAAGGTCGCGGTTCAGTCGCTCCAGGGCGGCGCGATCCTGGTAATTATCACCCGGCGCGTCACATTATAGAGCCCGAGCGGTTCCGAATAGGCCGGGCCCGCGGGACCGGAGAAGGCGACCCTAGCCCCCGTGCCAGATTCCTCTCAGATCGCCTGTCGCCGCTCCCCGCAGGCCCGGTCACGATGGACGCCCGCGCCGCCCCGCAAGGACTGGTGACCTAGATCACCAGCCACGGCGATGGGCTCCGAATCATCCTGATTGGAAGGCCTGAGAGATCTCCTATACACGGCGTTTCCGGTTCTCCTGTTCGTTTTCACAATTTCCCGCTTGTTGGCCGCCCCAACATCTTGACTTTGGGGCGTGATAGGTGAACAATGGTTCTCGATAACAAACACCGGCTATACAGATGCTTGCTATGTGTAACTTGAACAGAGTCAGCAGCCTTACAAATGCTTGCTATGTATAACTTGAACTGAGTAACCGGCTATACAGATGCTTGCTATGTATAACTTGAACTAAGTAACTTGTTATGCTTAGCCTGTATTCTACTTCATTTATCGGGCTTGTCAAGCCCTTTGGAGGAGGAAAATATGGGTCACTGGGATTTTCTCACCAATCACGCCCTCGTTCTCATCCACGTCCTCGACCACCCGCGTTCAACGCTGCGGGAGATCGCGGACGCCGCCGGCATCACGGAGAGGGCCGCCGTCTCCATCCTGCGGGCTCTGGAGGAGGAGGACATTGTGTCGCGCCAGAAAGAGGGCCGGCGCAACCGCTACTCGGTGAACATCAAGGCCCTGCTGAGCCACCGCCGGCAGAGTCGCTACAGCGTGGAAGAGTTGGCTGAGGAGCTCCGCCACCTCTCGCAGGAGCTTGAGAAGAGCGCCAATTCCGGGGAAAGCGTCGCCTAGGCTTTTGGCGGGTGGCAAGAACCCATTCGTATCTGGTGGAGCAAGATTCCGGAGCATTTGCCCGGCGCAGTGTGTCTTCTGCGAGCCGGCGTCGGCGGCGTGCGTGGCGGGCCTGCTGAAGGTGACGCGAGAGGGACTGTCGCTTGCCGGTCAGACCGTCGTGTGCGTGATCACGGGCAGCGGCCTGAAGGACCCGGAGACGGCGATGAAGGCGAAGGCGGACCTCATC
>JALHUB010000062.1 GCA_022865685.1 Dehalococcoidia bacterium
CTTCCTTCAGCTCGTCGATAGTCGGGTACGTGGCGGCCGTCAGAAAGCCCAGCCCGCCCGCATTCGCCACCGCCGCGATAAGCTCCGCCCGGCCAACCCAGAACATGCCGCCGCAGAGAATCGGGTACTTGATTCCGAACAGCCGGGTGATGCGTGTCTCCAGCATTGAGGGACTCCCTTCTATCAGCCTCAGGACAGCCTGCTACCGGACCACCGCCAGCTTGCTCTTCATCTCCACCTTCTCCGGATGAAGGGCAGCATTAAGGACGTCGTCGACGTGGTCCGCCAGGACGAATTCTATCTCCTGTCTGACTTCGGGAGCAATCTCCTCCAGGTCCGGCTCGTTGTCGCGCGGCAGGACGATGCGCTTGATGCCCGCGCGGTGAGCCGCCAGCACCTTGTCCCGTATCCCGCCGACAGGCAGCACCTTGCCCCGCAGCGTTATCTCGCCCGTCATGGCGACCTCTTTGCGCACCGGCCGTCGCGTCAGCGCCGATACCAGCGCCGTCGCAATCGTCACGCCCGCCGACGGGCCGTCCTTGGGGACGGCGCCCGCCGGCACGTGTATGTGCATGTCGCAGTTGTCGAACGCTCCCGAATCGATCCCGAGTTCCCCGGCGCGGCTGCGCGCGTAGGTGACCGCCGCCTGCGCCGACTCCTGCATCACGTCGCCGAGCTTGCCGGTCAGCGTCAGCCGTCCCTTGCCGGGCACGCAGCTTGCTTCGACGTAAAGGATGTCGCCGCCCACCGCCGTGGCCGCCATCGCCGTCGCCACGCCGACCTCGTCCTCCTCCTGTGCGACCTCCCAGCGAAAGCGTCGCGGCCCCAGGAACTTCGCCAGGTTCTCCGGCGTCACCGTGATCGCGTCGACCGATCCGCGCACGACCTCCCGCGCGGCGCCGCGGCATATCGTGCCGATCTCGCGCTCCAGGTTGCGCACGCCCGCCTCCCGCGTATAGCTCCGAATGACCTCCAGCAGCGCCTCGTCGCTAATCGTCAGCAGGCCTGGCTGGAGGCCGTTCTCCACCATCTGCCGTGGCGCCAGGTAGCGCTTGGCTATCTCCAGCTTCTCGCGCTCCGTGTAGCCGGGCAGCTCGATGATCTCCATCCGGTCGAGAAGCGGCGGCGGTATGGTGTCCATGATGTTCGCCGTTGTGATGAACATGACCCTGGAGAGGTCGAAGGCGATGTCGAGGTAGTTGTCGGTGAAAGTGTTGTTTTGCTCCGGGTCCAGCACCTCCAGCAGCGCCGACGCGGGGTCGCCGCGGAAGTCGACGCCCAGCTTGTCGACCTCGTCGAGCATGAACAGCGGGTTGTTCGAGCCGACGCGCCGTATCGCCTGGATGATTCGCCCGGGCAGCGCGCCGACGTATGTGCGGCGGTGCCCGCGTATCTCCGCCTCGTCGCGCATCCCGCCCAGAGACATGCGCACGAACTTGCGTCCCAGTGCCCGCGATATCGACTGCCCCAGCGAGGTCTTGCCCGTGCCGGGCGGCCCCACAAAGCAGAGGATGGGCCCGCGGCTGTCCGCCTTCAGCTTGCGCACCGTCAGGAAGTCGAGGACCCGGCGCTTCACCTTGTCCAGGCCGTAGTGGTCCGCGTTCAGTATCTCCTCGGCCCGCTCGATGTCCAGGTTGTCCTCGGTGCCCTTGTCCCAGGGAAGGCTGACGAGCCATTCGAGGTAGTTCCGCGACACTTGGTACTCGGCGGCGGCCTGCGGCATCGAGCGAAGGCGCGCCAGCTCACGCTCGGCCTCCTTGCGCGCCTCCTCCGGCATGTGCGCCTCTTCCATGCGCTTCTGCAGCTCATCTATCTCCGGCGTCAGCTCCGATTCGCCTAGCTCGCGCTGGATCGCCTTGAGCTGCTCGCGCAGGATGTACTGTCGCTGGCCTTGCTCCATTTCGCCGCGCACCTTCGACTGGATGTCCTGTTCCACCTGCAAGACCTCCAGCTCGCGCGTGAGGAAGCTGTTGACCAGACGCAGGCGGTCCTCGATGTTCGCCGCCTCCAGCACAGCCTGTCTCTCCTCAGGCTTCATGTTGACGTGGGCGGCGACGAAATCGGCGAGGGAACCGGCAGAGGCGATTGTCTCTGCGGCGGCGCCGAGCTCTTCGGGGAGCGACTCCGTCAGGCCGACGGCTTTCTGGAACTGGGAAAGGACGCTGCGATACAGCGCCTCCATCTCGATGCCCTGGTGGTCCGTCTCGCGGATGGTTTCGACGCGTACGCGTAGCGAAGGCTTCTCCTGCTCCTTCGCCAGCAGACGCACGCGCGCGACTCCCTGGATTATGGCCTGGACGGCGCCCGTAGGAGCGCGTGCCATGCGCAGCACGTTGGCTGCAGTGCCGACGGTGTAGAGCTCGTCTGTCGGCTGGCCGTCCGTCCCCGTCTTCTGCGCGAACAGCGCCAGCATCTTGCCCGGGCTGGCCGCCGCCTCGACTACCGCCTGCACTACGGCCTCGTCGGTGGACGCCAGAGGCATCATCAGGCCGGGGAAGAGGACTATCGCACCGCTGGCCAGCGCCGGCAGTACCTCCGGCACCTTGAAGGCCTCTTCGGGCTTCTCAGTCTGTTCCCCAGGCCGCTCTGCGGTTTTGTCATCCATGGCAATCCCTCACGAAAATCCTCTGAGTGGCGCGCCCCTTGAGAGGTCCCATCGACCCCCGGCCCGAAAGAGGCGGAGTCTATCCGTCTCCTCATGCCCCGGTCTTAAGGCTGGAGTGGAGTAAGAACCCCCCAAGAACGTCATTCAGTCTGCTTGCGCACGTTCACCCGCACTCGACGCGGGGTCTCGTGCAGCTTGGGCAGGACGATGCGCAGAAAACCTTCCGAGTAGGATACTTCGGCCGCGGCGGGGTCGACCTTTGCCGGCAAGAGCACGGTCCGCCCGAAGGGCCCGTAGCATATCTCCATCTGTGTGTGCCGCTGGTTGGGGTGGGCATCGCGGTCTACCTTCTCGCCGTGGAACGCGAGCCGGTCTCCCGCAATCTCGATCTCGACCTCCTGCTCCTCGATGCCCGCTATCTCAGCCACAACCACCACTTCGTTCGCCGTCTCGTAGACGTCGGTCGGCGGCGCCAGCATGGGGCTGCAGAAGCGGGTGCGGCCCGAGGGTGCGCCCGAAAGCCGCCGCCACATCTGGTCCATCTGCTCATGCAGTCGCTCGAACTCTGAGAATGCGCTTCTTCTGCGGATCATGGCCCATCTCCTGATTCCGTCCACCTGGTAGCGACGCATATGCTTCTAAGTTCAGAATAGTCTGACGAGAAAGGAATTACAAGCTCACGCGGGGAAGGGGACCGCCGCCCGGAGGCGACCCGGCAACAACTACGTCTGCTTCTTGCCCTTCGTGGGGGCGGCTTTGCCAGCGGCCTTTGCCGGCGGCGTCTTGGCGTCGCCCTTTTTCGCCATGGCTTTCGTCGACGCTTTCCGGTCGTCGCCCTCTTGCGTCTCGGCGCCTCTCTTCGCGGCGCCGGCCTGGCGCGTCTTGCCGGACACCTGCCACACGTCGAAGCACGATATCGACGCGACGGAGTCACCGGGGCCCACGCCCATGAGGTGCACCCCCTGCGTGCTGCGGCCCACCGGCGGTATGCTGTCGATTCGCGTCCGCAGGATGATCCCGCTCGCCGATATGATCATCAGCTCCTGCCTGCCGTTGACGGTACGCGCCGCGACGACGGGCCCGGTCTTGTCCGTCACCTGGTGCGTGATCACGCCGCCGCCGCCGCGATGGTGTCGCGGGTACTCCTCGAAGGGCGTCCTCTTGCCGAAGCCGTTCGCCGTCACTGTCAGCAACTGCATCTTCGGCGTCACCACTTCCATGCCTACAAGGGCCTCGTCCGGGGCAAGTTGGATGCCGCGAACGCCGCCGCTTGCCCGCGACGCAGCCCGCAGCTCCTTGACGGAGAAGCGCACCGACTTGCCGTGGTCGCTGATCAGGACCACGTCGTCGTTCTCGGCGGCCTGCTTCGCGGTGACCAGTTCGTCGCCCGGCTCCAGGTTCATGCAGATCAGGCCGGCGCGCCGCACCGACTCGAACTCCGACAGGGGGGTCTTTTTGACCTCGCCGCGCCGCGTCGCCTGCACCAGGTAGTCCTTCTCGAACGTCCGCACGCCGACGAGAGCCGTCACGCTATCGCCCTGCGGCATTTCTATCAGGTTCACCAGCGCTTCGCCCTTCGCCTGGCGCTTCGCGTCCGGCATATCGTACGCCCTCAACTGGAAGACGCAGCCGCGACCCGTGAAGAAGACGAGGCTATCGTGCGTGTCCGCGACGAGCAGGCGGTACACGGCGTCCGCCTCGCGCGTCGTCATGCCCGTTATGCCGCGACCGCCGCGCCGCTGCAGTCGATAGGTGTCCAGCGGGATGCGCTTGATGTAGCCGCGGCTGCTCAGCGTTACGACGACCTCCTGATGCGGCACCAGGTCCTCTTCCGTCAGCTCCTCGAGCTCCTGGTCGATGATCCGCGTGCGCCGAGGGTCGTCGTACTTCTTCTTCGTTTCCTGCGCGTCCTCTTTGATGAGATAATCTATCTTGCGCGGGTTGGCCAGCAGGTCCTCCAGGTAGGCGATCTGCTGGATCACGCCCTTGTACTCCTCTTCGATCTTCTGTCGCTCCAGGCGCGCCAGGCGGCGCAACTGCATGTCGAGGACGGCCTGCGCCTGGCGGTCGCTCATCTTGAACGGCGCCTTCATCAGCCGTTCCTTCGCTTGCTCCGCCGACTGCGCCCGCCTGATGGCCTGGATCACCTCGTCCAGGTTCTGCAGCGCCTTCATGAGCCCCTGGAGGATGTGCTCGCGCTCCCGCGCCTTCTCCAGATCGAACTGGGAGCGGCGACGGATGACCTCGCGCCGGAAGCCGATGAAGTGCTCCAGTATCCGCTTCAGGCTGAGCGTGCGCGGCTGCGCGTCGACCAGCGCCAGCATGTTGATGGGGAATGACGACTGCATCCCCGTGAAGCGATAGAGCTGGTTCAGGACCTGCTGCGCCTGCCCGGCGCGGCTCAGCTCGATGACGATGCGCATGCCGTGCCGGTCCGACTCGTCGCGCAGGTCGCTTATGCCGTCTATGCGCTTGCTTCGCACTAGGTCGGCGATGCGTTCTATGAGCGACGCCTTGTTCGTCATGTATGGCAGCTCAGTGACGATGATCTGCTGCCGGCCGCCTCGCGTCGCCTCTTCGATGTGCGTGCAGGCGCGCATCATCACGCGGCCGCGGCCGTCGCGATACGCCTCCTTGATGGCGTCTTCGCGCGCCTCCGTGCCGTCCTTACGCATGCGTTCGTAGCGGAAGATGAAGCCGCCGGTCGGGAAATCGGGGCCCTTGACCACTTCGGCGAGCTCGTCGGTCGTCGCGTCGGGCTTGTCGATGAGGCAGCAGACGGCGTCGCACACTTCGCCCAGGTTGTGCGGCGGCACATTCGTCGCCATGCCGACGGCGATGCCGTAGGCGCCATTCACGAGCAGGTTCGGCAGCCGCGACGGCAGCACAGTGGGTTCGTTGAGGCTGCCGTCGAAGTTGGGCGTGAAGTCGACGGTCTCCTTGTCGATGTCGCCGAGCATCTCCTCGGCCACCGCTGCCAGGCGCGCCTCCGTGTAGCGCATCGCCGCCGCCGGGTCGCCGTCCACGCTGCCGAAGTTGCCCTGGCCATCGACGAGGGGGTAGCGCAAGGAGAAGTCCTGGGCCATGCGCACCATGGCCTCGTAGACGGGGCTATCGCCGTGGGGGTGGTACTTGCCCAGCACCTCGCCGACGATGCGGGCGCTCTTCTTGTAGGCGGTGGTTGGCCTCAGCCCGATCTCCGACATGGCGTAGAGGATGCGACGCTGCACGGGCTTGAGGCCGTCGCGGACGTCCGGCAGCGCGCGCGACACGATGACGCTCATCGCGTAGTCGAGATAGGACGCCCGCATCTCGTCTTCGATCTTGATCGGGCGCACCTTGCCGATGCCGGTATCGGTGTCGGATGTCATGCTGTTACCTTGCTTTTGTCTGGGATTACTCCGGCGTCATTCTATCACAATCGAATCTAACGGTCTCTGTTCGATGGCCCGCTCGGAACCTTCGTGGCGCCCGCGGGGGCAACGAAAAAGGGCGGAAGGTACGCCTTCCGCCCTCGTTGTCATACAGGCACCGCGGCTACTCCTCGAAGCCCTCCTCGGCGTCGTCCTCGCCCTCAGTGGCGTCCTGGTAGTCCTGGAGCGTCATATCGCCTTCTCTGGCCACAGTCTCGCCTTCCCAGTCCTCGCCTTCTTCCGCTTCCTCGGGCGCCGCTTCTTCGTCCTCCAGGCCGCGCCGCACCAGCCGCTCCTTCACATAAGGACGCACCGTCTCGCCGCCCACCGGTGGGAATGACGGCCTCCCCTGCTGGCCCGGGTGCTGATAGATCTCGCGGATGACGACGCGCTGTTCCGACAGGCTGGCGACGGCAGCGACGTAGCGGTTCCCGCCCTCGATCAATCGAAGCAGACGCAGCCCTAGCTTCGGCTCGAGCTGGCCCACGTAGTCGCCGCCGGGAGTGACTACTGCCAGGGTGTTGTCCTGTGGCCTCAGATCGACCGTCTCGCCCGCCGTCAATCGCCCGAACGCTTCGGACGCCACGGCCCTCAGAGTGGCGATGCCCGTCTTCCCGGTGTCGGCGATGAACAGCGACGGGTCTATCTTGCGGGGGCCGCCGCCGTGCGCCGCTGCTGCGGCCGCGGCCTTCGCCCGCACTTCGAGCCGCTCCAGATTCTTGCGGGCGATGGTGTTCAGCGGCTCCATCTCCAGCGCCTTCTGATAGGCCATTCGGGCGTCACGGTATTCACCCATCTCCATCAGCGCCTTACCCAGCCGGTTATAGGCGTCGACGTCGGAGGGGAACATGCTGAGAAGGGAGCGGTTAAGGGCCGCCGCTTCTTTCCAGCGGCTTTCGAGCGCCAAGTGAATCGCCTGCTCGACGCGCTGGCGCCGGAGGCGAGTAGTTTCTCCCCTTTGGTAGTTCATCACCATGCTGCTACCTGTCTACCCTATTCTAGCTCGGCAATCCCGCGCGGAACTTGAGCGTTTCTAAAGAAACTGTGACAGAATTCGTGAAAAAAGCGTGCAGGCGCCGGCCCGCAGCGTAACCGCCTGCGCCCATTTCCACGCGGTCTAGGGAGAAATACCGGAATTTCGGCGTTGAGTCAAGTGGGGGAATCCCGCCACGGCGAGATCCATGAACAAGGAAGGATGGTCGGGGTGGGCAGATTTGAACTGCCGACCTCACGGTCCCGAACCGTGCGCTCTAGCCTAACTGAGCTACACCCCGCTGCCAAAGAAGCGGCCGCGCGCTCGGCGGACGTAGATTCGAGGGCGCGCAGGCCTGTCAAATGATAGCAGACTCGCCGCCGGCCTGTCGAGCGATGGCGCGGATTCGGCGACGCCGGCCGGATGGAGCGCAACCGGCAGAGGAAGGCGATGCGTCGCAGCACAGGTGTTGCGCAAGACCGGGCCCGCTCGGGGTGCCGAGCGGCCCCAGCTTCACGCCACCGCCGCACCCACCACAACGATCGAAGAACAGACCGCCGCCGGTTTCCTGCCCGGCGGCAGTCGCGAAAACGGAGCGTCAAGGAGAATACGTATTCTTCAGATCAGCCGGCCTCCACTGCTACTTGTGCTCCTCATGGGCCATGCGGATCTGCTCCGGCGTGAACTTCGTCACCGGGATGACCCGTGTCCGGCCGCGCACGCTTGCCGGCACCAGGCCTAACGCTCGCGTCTCGTCCTCCGCCTGAACGATGGCGACGCCGCGGTGCTCTCCGGAGAGGCAGCCCCACTCGAACCTGTCCAGCACCTTAGGGTCCTCCCTGACTATCGTGTCCAGCTCCGTCAGGCACTCCTCCGGCGTATGTATCGACTCTACCAGGTAATCTGACATCTCACTGCTCCCTTTATCGTCTTCCAACACTTTCCGACCTTTCTATGCTAGAAAGGCGGCGTGCACAGCGCATGACGCCGACTCGCCGCCGCGTGAAGGATGCGTGAAGGAACTCCGCCGCCATCGTGCTGTAATGGCGACGCATCGCCCCCGTTTCTTGATATGGAGAGCCAACAACCGAACCGAACTTAATAGTCTGTTGAGGCGCTGAACCGAGGGCGTGTCCCCTTATGGGGCGTGGCGGCAAGCCGGCGGCGGGCCATGCCTACCCGCAGGCAGGCCGCAGTGGTCACCCGGACCTCGGTGAGCCAGTGGTGAAACCGGCAACAGCAGACCGAGCAATCGAGCCTGTCGCTGCCGGTTTCTCTTTGGCCCGCGGCGGCAAAAGGAAGCGGAATGCTCCGGCGCCTCATCAACCGCAAACTCGGCGGGCGAGCGCCCAGGGCCCTTCTCGGCGCCCTCGTGCTCTTCGCCTTCCTGCCCCTGACGATGGCCGCGCAGCCCCTCTGCCAGGTCCAGCAGGCCCGCGACGCCTACAGCGTCGAGATCGTCACCGACGGCCAGAGCTGGGACGACGCCGGCCTCAACACCGTCCTCGACGCCCTGAGCCGCCTGCCGCCGCACGTCGTCAGGCAGTTGGGCAGCCGGACCTATGGACGACTCTACATCCTCTCCAACCCGGAATCGCGCAGCCTGTCCGGCGCCAAAGTCTACTCCAGCGGCGCCAACTTCTACTCGAACAACGACGGCCGGAACGAGCTGGTCCTCTACCCCAATCAGGGCGCCAAGACCGTCCTCCACGAGCTCGGCCACGCCTACCAGTTGCGGATGACGCCGCCCGGGCGGTACGCTTGGGTCTTTTTCCAGGAGGAGACACGCGATTTCATGCGTGCGACCGGCTGGCGCCTCCTGAGCAGCGACGCTGACGTCGCCGCCGCCGTCGATCAGACGCAGCTTACCTTCGCCTATGACGGCCCGCGGGTCTGGCAGTTCATGTCGAACGAC
>JALHUB010000063.1 GCA_022865685.1 Dehalococcoidia bacterium
ATTTTCATCTAGCCGCCCCCTCCTCAGTCCGCGAGGGGCTTTCTTGCGGGCTAGGCGTCAACGGGCTCCTTCCTTGCGCATGACTACCGCCAGGGTCCGGGCTAGAATCGACAGGTCCTGGCAGAAGGAGTGGTGGTCTACGTAATTCAAATCGTACGCCATCATCTGAGAGTAGGTCAAATCTGAGCGGCCGTTCACCTGGGCCAAGCCGGTGATTCCCGGCTTCACGTCGTGGCGGCGGTGGAACTCGGGACGGTACTGCTCGACGAGGTATGGCTCGTCCGGCCGCGGCCCGACGAGTCGCATGTCGCCGCGGGCGACGTTAAAAAGCTGTGGCAGCTCGTCCAGGCTGCTCGTGCGTAGAATGCGGCCCAGGCGCGTCACCCGCTTATCGGGCCAGATGGAGTGAAAGACGAACGTCGAGAAGTCGTTGACGCGCTGTGGCGGCGCCGGTATCTGGTGCGCGTTTGCTGTCATTGTTCGGAATTTGTACGTTGTGAAAGGCTTTTCCTTGAGACCGATGCGCTTCTGCGTGAAAAAGACGGGCCCCGGTGAATCGAGCTTCACCAGGATGCCGATGAGGGCTATGAGCGGGCTCAGCGCGGCGACACCCAGCACCGCCGCAATGCGGTCGAAGAGTTCCGTTCTGTCGAAGCGGTCGTTAGAGCCTGTGGCTGACAATGATCTCCTCCACTGCGTCGCTCACGCGGGCGACGTCGTCGTCGGTCATGCGGGGGAACAGCGGAAGCGACAGCAGCCCCGCGAACAGCCGGTCCGTGTTCGGGAAGTCGCCCTGCTTCACGCCGAGTGTCTGCTGATAGTACGGGTGGTAGTGGATAGGGATGAAGTGGACCGACGTGCCGATCCCTCTCGCCTTGAGCTCCTCGATTAGTGCGTCGCGGCCGATGCTGAGGCGCTCGCCCTGGAGCCAGATGGGGTAGAGATGCCAGGCATGGTGCACCTCCTCGCGCGCCTTCGGCAGGACGAGCTCCGGCAGGCGGGCGAGGCGGCGGGTGTAGTCGTCGACTATGCGGGCGCGGCGCTCGATAAAGCCGTCCAGGCGCGCCAGTTGGTGCAGCCCCAGCGCCGACTGCACGTCGGTCATCTTGTAGTTGAGGCCGCAGGCCAGCACCTCGTAGTACCAGGAGCCTTTGGCGTCGTAGCGCTTCCAGGCGTCGTGGCTCATGCCGTGCAGTCGTAGCAGGCGTATCTTGTCTTCGAGCTCGTCGTTGTTGGTGGTTACCATGCCGCCTTCGCCGGTGGTCATGTTCTTGATGACGTAGAAGCTGAAGGCGGTCGCATCGCCGATGGAGCCGATCATCTTGCCGCGATAGGCCGCGCCTGAGGCATGGGCGGCGTCTTCGAAAAGCAGCAGGTTGTGACGGCGGGCGATGGCGGCGAGCTCGTCCATGCGACAGGGCTGGCCGCCGTAGTGGACGGCCATTATCACCTTCGTGTGCGGCGTCACCTTCGCTTCGACCTGCTCGGGATCGATGTTGTAGTCGTCGAGGCAGATGTCGGCGAGGACGGGCGTCGCGCGTTGGAGCAGGATGGTGTTGACGGTGGCACAGAACGTGAGCGGCGTCGTGATCACCTCGTCGCCCTCGCCGATGCCGGCGGCCATGAGCATGAGGTGCAGCCCGGCGGTGCACGAGCTGACGGCGACGGCGTGCTTGCTGCCGACGTAGTCGCGGAAGCGCTCCTCGAAGAGCCGCGTCTTGGGGCCGGTGGTCAGCCAGCCGGAGCGGATGGTGTCCACGACCTCCGCGATCTCCTCCTCGCTGATGTCGGGCTGGCAGTAGGGCAGAGGCGGAAGCTGTTTTTTGGTGGCGGCATCTCCGGGCTGAGTCGTCATATGCTCTCCTCCCACTCGGGGTTTGGTATCGGCGTCGATTCCTCGCGCTGCGCCAGGAGGCTTTCGAGGAAGCCCAGCCCGTAGGACACGTGCAGGCAGGCCAAGGCGAGCGGCAACACGGGCGCGTAGCGCCAGCCGTGTCGCGAGGCGATTCGCAGGGACGCGGCAAGCGCGGCGAGCAGGTAGAGGCCCATCACCAGCGGCAGCGCGCGTCGCAGAGGTCGCACGATGGGCGAGGCCAGCGAAAGCCCCCCGAGCACGCCGACGAAGGACGCCGGCACGAACTGCCGCAGCCGCGCCTGCGCCGGGTGGCGTCGCAGAACCTGCACCTTGGCGCGTCCGTAGGCGCGATACTGGCGAAAGAGAGCGGGCAGCGAGGAGCGGGTGTGATAGACGGAGCGGATCGCCGGCGTGAGGAAGATCTTGCCGCCGGCGTCGCCCAGGCGGTAGTTGAACTCGTCGTCCTCGCCGTAGTCGATGTCCTCCGCGAAGCCGCCGATGCGCTCGAAGACATCGCGGCGGTAGGCGGCGAAGGCCACGGTGTCGGTGTACTGCGGTTCCTGGCTGTAGCGGAAGGCGGCGTTGCCGACGCCGAAGGGCGAGGACATGGCCAGCGCTATCGCCTCGCCGACGAGGCCCTCCGCGATGCTTTCGATCGGTCCGCCGACGGCATCGGCGTCCGTCTCGCGGAGGGCGGCGATGCTCTGGCTGAGGAAGTCGGGCGCGACCTCGGCGTGGGCGTCGACGCGGACGATGACTTCGCCGCGCGCCGCCTCGAGTCCGACGTTCAGCCCGGGCGCCGTCTTCTGGGCCGGATTGTCGAGAATGCGGACATCAAAGTCGTCGGCGAGAGTGAACTGCTGCGCGAGGTCGCGAGAGCGGTCGGTGGAGGCGCCGTCGATGACGAGGACTTCGAAGCGGTCATGGGGGTAGTCCTGTCCGGCGAGGCTGCGCAGGCAGGCCTCGATGTAGCGCTCCTCGTTGCGCATTGGGACAAGCACTGAGACGAGAGGCTCCGTGCCGTTCGTCATCGTTTGGGGGTGCACCTCGTTATCGTGGTCGTGGCTTCCACCCAGCTTCTTCCGGCGAGGGCTTTTGAAGATTAGCATGGGGCGCCGCCGCGGATCAAGGGGAATCGAATCCGGCCGGCGGGCATAGGGGCGGGCGGTCGTGCGCCCCTACAATCCGATGAGGCTGTTGTAGAGGGCTTCCATCCGGCGGGCGTTGTCGGCCCAGGAGTAGCGGGCGGCGACGAACTCGCGGCCGGCGCGGCCCATGCGGCGTCGCTCCGCGAGGTCGCGAAGGAGGCGCAGGATGGCCTGCGAGAGCGCCGCGACGTCCTTCGGTGGGACGAGGATGCCCGTAACGCCGTCCTCGACGACGTCCGGTATGCCGTGGACATTCGACGCGACGACGGGTAGCTCCACCGCCGCCGCCTCCAGCGCCGCGACGCCGAAGCCCTCCCACGTCGACGGCATGGCGAAGACGTTCATGCGCGCGAGGGTCTGTGGCACGTGGTCGTGCGGGACCTCGCCCGTGAACTCCACGCGGTCCACCAGGCCGAGTCGCGCCGCCAGGCGTTCGAGGGAACGGCGCTCCGGCCCGTCGCCGGCAAGGAGTAGACGTGCGTTTGGCTCCTGCCGTGTGATCTGGGCCATCGCTCGCAAGAGGTACCTCAGACCCTTCTCCGGCGACAGCCTGCCGACGCTGCCGACGACGAGACCATCGTGCGACTTGCCCTCTGGCGGGATGAAGCGGTCGAGGTCGACGCCGTAGGGGATGACGGCCACTTCGACGTCGGGCGGCATGTAGCGCAGCGTCGCCTCCGCCAGGCGCATGCCGGTCGCGGTGACGCGATCGGCGCGGGCGAGGGCGTAGCGCGTGATCAGGCGGTGGAACGGCGTCAGGGTCGGCGCCTCGAGCACGTCGGTGCCCCAGACGGAGATGACGCAGGGGTGAACGCCGGTGCGGGCGGCGAGGAAGCCGTAACTGGTGAGGTGTAGGGCGTGCACGATGTCCGGCGCGAGCGAGCGGACCAGGCGGCCGACGCGACCGGCGTGGATGAGGTAGCGCAGCTTGCCCAGTCGCTCCCAGCCGTCGACATAGTGGACGCGGGCGCCTTCGATCTCCGCCGGGCGGAAGGAGATGACGTCGACCTCGTGGCCGCGCGCGACGAAGTGATCGACCCAGCGGCGCGTGTGAATGTAGGGCGCGTCAGCGAGATAGCAGAGGCGCATTGCCCTTCGCTTCCTTTCGCCGGGCAGCCAGGCGGCGGTACCAGTCTTCCATGGCAAGAGCGTTCTTCTGCCAGAGGCCGCGCGCTTGGACGATGCCGCGATTGCGCTCGGCGGCGTCGTGGCGAAGGGCGTCGTTCTCCAGGGCGTCGCCGAGGCGTTGCGCCAGGGTCTGCGCGTCGCGTGGCGCGACGAGGACGCCGTTCACGCGGTCTTCGACCCATTCGCGCTGCGTCGGCAGGTCGGACAGTACAGGGAAGCAGCCGGACGCCATCGCCGAGAGGGTGGCGACGGACGTGGCGTCGGAGTCGGGCACGGACACGTAGACGTGCGAGCGGGCGAAGACGTCGCGGAGAGCGGCGGCGTCGAGCCAGCCGAGGAAGCGTACGCTTTCGCCGAGGCCGAGCTCCTGCGCCAGGGCCTCCAGCTTCGGGCGCAGCCGTCCCACACCGGCGACCAGCAGTTGCGCCTCGGGCAGGCGGGCGCGGAGGAGCGCGAAAGCGCGCAGGACGAGGTCGACGTTGTAGAGCGGCGAATCGAGCGAGCGCGTGCTGATGACGGTCGGCGGCTGGCCTGCGTCCGTCGGGCGGAGGTTGACGCTGGCGTCGGGGCGTTCGAGGAAGAAGGCGTCGGTACCGAAGACGATGGTCGCCAGCCTCTCCGGCGGGACACCCATCGCGCGCAAGCGGGCGGTCATGTGCTCGTTGTTCGACGTGACGAGGTCGGCGCGACGAAGCGTGTAGCGGGCGATCAGGCGCGCCACGGGCGAGGACCGCGCGGCGACGAGCACGTCGGAGCCCCAGGCGCTGATGACCAGCGGATGGAATCCGGCGGTCGCGGCGAAGAAGCCGTACTCGACGACGTAGTGGGCGTGGAGGACGTCCGGGCTGATGTCGCGGATGATGCGCGCGAGGCCGCGGCGTCGATAGCGGAGGGCGTTGACGATTCGCAACAGGTTCGGCGGTAGAGCGGACGCGGTCCGAGAGGCGCCGTCGAAGGCCGCTTCGGCCGGCTGTGCGCGGTCGTCGAGGACGTGCAGGTGAACGCTTTCGGGGACGGCCTTCGGACGGTAGTAGGAGACGGCGTGCACCTCGTGGCGGTCGACGAAGGGCTGCATCCAGCGTCGCGTGTGGATACTGTCGAGATCGCCGAGGACGCAGAGTCGCAGGGGGTCGATGTTGTCGCTCAAGCTCGGCCCTCCAGGTCGCCGGCGACGGGCGAAGCCAGCGGGCGTCGCGACCAGGCGAAACGCGCCGCGAGCAGGTAGAGACGGAGGTCGGCGGCATTGATAGCGATCGCGCTCCACAGGGGCTGACCTGAGAGTCGACGGTAGACCGCGAGACTGAGCACGAACGAGACGCCGTAGGCAAGCGAGGAGGCGGCAGCCGCGCCGGGCACGCCGAAGACCGGAATGAGCGCGAGGTCGGCGGCGACGGTGACGGCCAAAGTTGCGACGGTGATGTAGGTGTTGATGAGCGGCTTTCCCCGGCTGAAGATGTAGGCGGCGAGGACCTTCGTGCCGGCCAGGGCGACAGTGCCCGGGAGCAGCCACCAGACGGCAGTCACGGCGGGCGAGAAGTCGCTGCCGAACATGAGTGGCAGAAGAAACGGCGAGAGCGCGCCCACGGCCACCGCGCCGAGGAGGCTGAGGAAGATCGTGTGGCGGCAGAAGAGCGGAGTCAGGTGCGCCGCTTCGTCGCGGCCGGCGCGCGTGAGCCGAGGCAGGAGCACGACGGCGACGGCGTTGGAGATGAACCAGATGCTCTCTGTGACGCCGACGCCGACGGCATAGATGCCGACGCCCGAGAGACCGACAAAGGCCAGCGCAATGTACTTGTCGAAGCGGTAATTGAGGAGCTGGAGGATGTTTCCAGCCTGACCCTGGACGCCGAACTTCACTTGCTCCTTCAAGACCGGCCAGCGCGGCCAGAGGATGGTCGGCAGGTGGAGGTTGCGCAGCCCCAGCAGCGGCAGCGCCAGCAGGACGGACGCGAGCAGCGCTATCGCCCAGAAGACGAAGACGTTGGTCGTCGTCAGGCCGCCCGCCAGGACGCCGGCTACGAGCAACGCCACCATGATGACGGGCCGGACGAGCACGACGGCGTTCATCGCCAGGAAGCGGTTCTCGGCCTGGAGGAAGGCGACGAGCAGGTTGAAGTTCAGGAAGAGCGGGACGCCGAAGACGAAGACCCAGTAGGGCACGCCCTCCGCCAGTAGCTTCGAGCCGAAGGTCGCGGCGGCGAGGAGAACGAGCAGCCCGCTGACGAGGGTCGAGGCCAGGACAACCGACTGGCTGTTCGACAGCAAGTCGCGGAGGGCGTATGTTCCCTTGCCGACGTAATAAAGGCTGGCGACGCCGACGCCGAGGCCGAGCACAGCCTGCGTTATCGAGATGGTGAGGAGCGTGACTTCGTAGGCGCCGCGGCCGCTCGTGCCCAGCCCGCGCGCGACGAGGACCTGGAACACGAACGCCAGCAGGTAGCCGGCGACGTAGGTGACGAAGACAAGGTTGATATCGGGAAGCGACTTCAGGATGGCGGTGGCGCCGTGTCTTGTCATGCCCCTAGTGTACGAGGCTGAAGCGGCGAAGTCACCTGCCTACCCTCCAGAAGCGGGCTAGCTGGGGGCAGGCGTTTACGCTGGTGTGGGGAAATGCAGCACCCCAGCCTGAAGGCTGGGGCATAGATTCGCTTTGCGTTCGCTGAGAGGCAAGATGATCGGACCGATGCGCCGGCGTTTACGCTGGCGTGTGGAATGCACCACGGGGCGGGCAGGATGCCCGCCATACGCAGAAGCGGGGCGACGCCGAGGCTGGACAGCCTCGGCTACGAGACCGCGACCAGGCGCTCCACTTCTTCGAGCTCTGCATCCAGGCGCTGCTCCCACGTCCAGAAGTTGGCGGTCGCGTAGGCGCGGGCGCCCTTCGCGAGGCGTCGTCGGAGCGCGCGGTCGCGGACGAGGCGCAGGACGGCTCCGGCGACGCGCTGGGGCTCGCCGGAGGGCAGCAGGATGCCCGTGTCGTCGTCGCGGATGAGGTCGCCGGTCGCGCCGTTGTCGATGGTGACGATGGGCTTGCCGCAGGCCATCGACTCCAACAGCGGGTTGCCGACGTTCGAAAGGTCGTTGAGGGAGAGGAAGACATCGGCGGCCCACAGGTAGCGTAGGACGTCCGCCTGGGGCACCGCGCCCTCGAAGCGGACGCCATCCGCAACGCCAAGTTCTCGCGCCAGGTCTTCGAGGCGGTCACGCTCCTCGCCGTCGCCGAGGACGACCAGTTGCGCTTCCGGCAGCTCCCGTCGAACGAGCGCGAGGGCGCGGACCGCCCGGTCGACGTGCTTCCAGGGCAGGAGCACGCAGGCCGTCATCAGCAAGAAGCGGTCGCCGGCGATGCCCAGCGCCTCGCGCGCGGCGGCGGCCTGTCGCGGTGTGGCGGGCTTCAGGCTATCCATGTCCAAGCCGTTGCGCCAGAAGCGGACGCGGCCCTGCGAACGCGGGTTGAGACGCGCCAGCACCTCGTCACCGCGGGTGCCGTCGTTGGTCATGATGTACAGGTCAGCGGGCGTACGCAAAGCGAGCACTTCCTCGTAGCGGCGGGCGCGGGCGAGAGGGTTGTCGAGCGTCGGGTGCATGACCGTGCCCTGGAAGCGGCAGACGGTGGGAAGCTTCCAGTGTCGCTGAAGGATGCGGGCCGCCAGCGTGCCGTGGACCTCGTAGGCGTAGAGGAGATCGATGGACTCGCTGCGCAGCACCTCCTCGGCCCGGCGCGCTGCGACAACGGGGAAGGCGGTGGCGAAGCGCATCTTCTGATCGATTTTGAGGGCGAGACGCGGCCAGGGCAAATGCCAGCGCGAGACGCTGGGCACGGGGAAGCGCGTGAACGTCACGTTCGGGATCTGCGGCGTCGGCGGCTCGGCAGCCGGCAAATCGAGCGGTCCGAAGTGGTTCGCGCCTACCTCCGGCGCCAGGTAGTGCACGCGGTGGCCGCGCTCGCCGTACGCCTTCAGGGTACGGTACAGGCTTGGCGCGCCGCGTCCGTCGGCGAGCGACCACACGTCGAGGGCGGACACCATCAGGATATTCATGTCGGTCTCGGGAGGCGAACGGTCAGCGGGCGCGTCGGGTCAGCCACCATTCCAGGCTGTCGGACAGGGCGAGCCAGCTTGCCTCGATGATGTTGTGCGAGCAGCCGACAGTGGTCCACGTGTGCTCGCCGTCCGTCGATTCCAGCAGCACGCGCACGATGGCGGCCGTGCCCGACGGGCTGTCGACGATACGCACCTTGTAGTCGACGAGCTTCACGGTCTGCACGTCCGGATGGAACTCCGTGAGCGCCTTGCGTACAGCGAGGTCGAGGGCGTTCACAGGGCCGTCGCCCTCCGCGACCGTGTGCATCGTATCCTCGCCGACGCGCACCTTGACGGCGGCTTCCGCCAGCATCTCGCCGGCCTCGCCGCGTTCGGGCTCGCTGTGGCGCCTGACGACGACGAGGAAGTCCCGGAGCTCGAACGGCGGCAGGTAGTCCGGCAGGCTGCGGCGCGCCAGGAGCTCGAACGACGCCTCGGCGCCTTCGTACTGGTAGCCCTGCGACTCCATGACCTTGACGTGCTCCAGCAGCCGCTTCGCCTCGTCGCTGCTGAGGGAGAAGGCGAAGCCCTGCTCCTTGAGCTTGGTCATTACGTTGCGATACCCCGCGAGCTCGGAGACGAGGACGCGTTTCTCTTTGCCGACGTGCTCCGGGTCTGTGTGCTGGTAGCTGGGCTGGTGCTTGACGATGGCCGCGACGTGCATCCCGCCCTTGTGCGTGAAGGCGCTGACGCCTACGTAAGGCGCCTGCGGGTTGGGTGTCATGTTCGCGACCTCGCTGACGTAGTGCGATACCTCTGTGAGACGCGCCAGTTGCTCGTCGCTGACACAGTCGATATGCATCTTCAGCTTGAGGTTGGCGATGACGCTGACAAGGTTGGCGTTGCCGCAGCGCTCGCCGTAGCCGTTGATGGTGCCCTGCACGTGGGTAGCGCCGGCTTCGAAGGCGGCGAGGGTGTTGGCGACGGCGAGGTCGGCGTCGTTGTGGGCGTGGATGCCGACAGGCGTCTTCAGCGCGCGCGCCGCGCCGACGGCCTCGACGATCCGCGCGGTGATGGTGCCGCCGTTTGTGTCGCAGAGCACCAGGCAGTCGGCGCCCGCGTCCGCGGCGGCGCGCAGGCAGTCGAGCGCGTAGTCGGGATTGTCGCGGAAGCCGTCAAAGAAGTGCTCGGCGTCGAAGAAGACCGTGAGGCCGTGCGACTTGAGGTAGGCGATGGAGTCGCGGATCATCGCCAGGTTCTCTTCGAGCGTCGTTTCGAGGATTTGGCGGACGTGCATCTCGTTCGCCTTGCCGACGAGCGTAGCGACCGGCGTCTCGGCTTTGAGAACGGCGCGCAGGTTGGCGTCCTTTTCGGCCGTGATGCCGGCGCGGCGCGTGCTGCTAAAGGCGGCGATCTTGGCGTTATGGAGGTTCAGGGAACGAGCGACGGCGAAGAACTCGGCGTCCTTGGGGTTGGAACCGGGCCAGCCGCCCTCGACGTAGTGGATACCCATCTCGTCGAGCTTGCGAGCGATCTTCAGCTTGTCCTGGACGGAGAGGGAGATGCCCTCCATCTGGGTGCCGTCGCGGAGCGTCGTGTCATAAAGTTCGACTTTCATTCGAGGATATGCCTCCTTCGGGGGAATAGCAGCGATTCGTCAGGCGATGGGAGCGGAGGCGACACCAATCGCCCGCCCCCGAAGATATCGGGGGCTTAGGTTGGCCTTTCCAGGGACATCGAACGCTTCACTGCCGGACATAAGTGCTCTCTACCTTAACATATCGGTGGTGGGCAGAGGAAGGGAGAGTGCCCCGTTCCGGGAAAAGTGGCGTGCCGACGAAGCGCGACGAGCTAACGCGAGTCGCGCAACGGGAGCGCGACAGGCGTACGCCGCACCGCCGTCGCGAACGGTCGATGGACGTCGACGGAAGACCAACTTGCCGCCGTTTGACAGCTTGGGCGGGCAATCGATAGCATGGGATCAGAAAGGAATCATATCGACTTGCCGCGACTCCTCATTGCCACGAACAACCGCGGGAAGCTGGCGGAGTACGAAGTCCTCCTCAAGGGCTGCGGCTGGGAGCTGGTTTCGCCCGCCGACCTGGGGCTGAGCCTCTCCGTCGAAGAGACCGGCGCCGACTACGCGACCAACGCCCGCATCAAGGCCGAGGCCTTCGCACGGGCATCCGGC
Source organism: Dehalococcoidia bacterium (assembly GCA_022865685.1). Lineage (GTDB taxonomy): Bacteria > Chloroflexota > Dehalococcoidia > DSTF01 > JALHUB01 > JALHUB01. The sequence continues at coordinate 10,345 of JALHUB010000063.1, forward strand.
CTGCTCACGCTCGCCGACGACTCCGGCCTGGAGGTCGATGCGCTGGGAGGCAGGCCCGGTCCTTTATCGGCCCGTTATGCCGGCCCCAGCCAGACGGACGAAGAGGCCGTGGACCTGGTGCTGGCGCAGATGAGGGACGTGCCGTCGGTGCGTCGCGGAGCGCGATTTCGATGCGTCATCGCGCTGGCGGAGCCGGACGGCGACGCGCGGACCGTCGAAGGTGAGTGCCCGGGCGCGATCACGAATGAGCCGCGCGGCCACAACGGCTTCGGCTACGACCCCATCTTCTACATTCCCCAGCTCGGCCGGACCTTGGCGGAGCTGACTCCGGAGGAGAAGAACGCCATCAGCCATCGCGCCGACGCCGCGAGGAAGGTCTGCGCGCTACTGAAGGAGATGATCGGTGAAAGGGCGAGCCGACCCTGAGATGACGTCCGGCGCTCCCCTCGACGCTCACGAGCGGCGGATCAGCTATCTGCGCGTCTCCGTCACCGATCGCTGCAACCTGCGTTGCGTATACTGCATGCCGCAGGAAGGCATCGACCTCGTGCCCATGGAGGACGTGCTCAGCTACGAGGAGATCCGCGACGTCGTGCGCGTGGCCGCCTCGATGGGCCTGCGGCGCGTGCGGCTCACGGGCGGCGAGCCCCTGGCGCGAAAGGGACTGGTCGACCTCGTCGGCATGATCAGCGCGCTGCCAGGCATCGAAGAGGTAGCGCTGAGCACGAACGGCATCGTTCTGGCGCGACATGCGGAGTCGCTGGCCCGGGCCGGCCTGAGCCGCGTCAACGTCAGCCTGGACACGCTGCAACCGGAGCGCTTTCGCAGCATCACCCGCGGCGGACGCCTGGAAGACGTGCTGGAGGGCATCGACGCGGCGCGCGCTGCCGGACTGACGCCGGTGAAGCTCAACGTGGTCGTCATGCAGGGCATGAACGACGACGAGGCCCTCGACTTCGCGCGCTCGACTATCGACGAGGATTGGCAGGTGCGCTTCATCGAGCTGATGCCGTTCACGGCGCTTGAGAACACGGGCCAGCAGCCGGCGCCGTCCGTCGCCTTCGTTTCGAATGGGACGGTGCGCCGCCGGATCGAGGAAGCGCTTGGCCCGCTGCAACCCGAGAGCCGCGACGGCAACGGCCCGGCGCGCTACTACCGTCTGCCGGGCGCGAAGGGGAGGATCGGCTTCATCAGCCCTCTCACGGAAGAGGGCTTCTGCGGCCGCTGCAACAGGATGCGGCTCACCGCGACCGGGAAGCTGCGCCCCTGCCTGCTGACCGACCACGAGATCGACCTGATGCCGTCGTTGCGCGGCGGCGGGGGCGAAGACGGCATACGGCGGGGTATAGTGGCGGCGCTGGCGAGCAAGCCGGACGCCCATCACCTGGGCGACGGCAACCGGCCACGGCGTCGCAGAATGATCCAGATCGGCGGCTGAGGGAGAGATTTGGCGAAGCTGAGTCATATCGACAAGTCGGGGCGCGCGCGCATGGTAGACGTGACGGCGAAGCGCGAGACGGCGCGAGAAGCGGTCGCGACGGGCACGGTCCGCATGAAACCGGAGACGCTGGCGCTCATACAGTCGGGCGGCGTGCCCAAAGGCGACGTCATCGCTGTGGCGCAGGTCGCGGGCGTGATGGCGGCCAAGCGCACCTGCGATCTGATCCCTATGTGCCACCCTCTGCTGCTCACCGACGTCGATGTCCAGATACGGCCCGACGAGCGAGATAGCGCGCTTCAGATTACGGCCACCGTATGCAGCGTGGGGAAGACGGGCGTGGAGATGGAGGCGCTGACGGCCGTCGTCGTGGCGGCGCTCACCGTCTACGACATGTGCAAGGCCGTGGAGCG
>JALHUB010000009.1 GCA_022865685.1 Dehalococcoidia bacterium
GCACAGCCGTGCGCCCCTACTACAGGATGATTGCTTCGTCGCAGGGAGAAGACCTCAGGGTCCCAACCCTCAGGATTGGGCAACGTTGACGGAACACCCACAACCCAACACCATCATCGAGGACGACTGCCTCGATGTCATGCCGGCGTGGCCGGACGCCTGCGTCGATCACTGCATTGCTGATCCGCCGTTCGGCATCTCGTCGGGCAGCGGGCGACGCGGCAAGAAGGGGCTCGGTTGGGCATTCTCGTCGCACGTGACGATGCAGGAGACGTGGGACCGCTTCAGCCACGACGACTTCTTCCAGTTCAACGTCCGCTGGCTCTCGGAGGTGTGCCGCGTCGTCAAGCCGAACGGCAACATCCTCGTCTTCGGCACGTTTCACAACATCTACCAGCTCGGCTTCATCCTCCAGAGCGTGCTCAACCGGCGCATCCTGAACTCCATCGTCTGGTTCAAGCCAAACGCGCAGCCGAACATCACCGCTCGCACCCTTACCGAGAGCACCGAGCAGATCATCTGGGCGGTGAACGACACGCCGGAGCGCGCTAAGAAGTGGACCTTCAACTACTGGGACGCGAAGGAGCTTGCCGGCGGCCGCCAGATGCGCAACCTGTGGGAGTTCGGCGTCACGCCGAAGAGCGAGCGCGGGAACGGCAAGCATCCGTCGCAAAAGCCTCTGGCGCTCGTCGAGCGACTCGTCCTCGTTGCGTCGAAGCCGGATGAGCTGCTGCTCGACCCCTTCGGCGGGACCGGTACTCTCGCCGTCGCCGCGCGAAAGCACGGACGCCGCTGGCTGTTGATCGAGAGTGAGTCCGGGTACGTCGAAGTCGCGCGTCGTCGACTCGAAAGGGAGTCGGCCGAGCCCTGAATGGGAGGAACAAGCTGAGGGTTGAAACCCTCAGCTTACCGGGAACAAATCATGGTAGAAGTCAAGCGCATCTACCACGTGTGGTTCAGTACCAAGGGACGCAACCCAGTTCTTCAGGGCGAGATCGGGAGCGATGTCAGGCAGTCGTTAGCTCAGATCGCGAAGCGGAGGAACATTGGGTTGCTTGAATTCGAACTCAGCGTCGACCATGTTCACATGCTGTTAGAGCTCACTTCGGACGAGGGCCTGAGCTCGATTCTGCAACAGCTCAAAGGCGCATGCTCGCGCGAAATCCTACTCAAGTATCCCGAACTCAAGATGGACCTGGGACACGAGGCATTCTGGCAGAAGGGATACGGTTTCCGACAAGTGCAGACGACTGAGGTTCGCGGCTTGGGGTTCTACGTGCGAACTCAGGCTAGCCGTCCTCTTCGGCGTGCGTAAGCTGCGCGTTTCAACCCGCTGTCTGCTTCCTTCTTACGGTGAGGTGGAACTCCCGCAACGGCTGGAAACGACCCATCAAAAGGCGGAAAGATTCGCAGCTTCGAGCCGGATCCGGGTGATTTGGAAAATAAGACTGGGGGTTGAAACCCTCAGCTTACGAAATTGAGTGCGATGATGACAGTTCCAGCCCTTGGACCGATTGCCCAAAGAGCCGCGCTCTCATCTGCGCCGGTTGAGCGAAGGAACGGACCTCGGTCCCGTTGCTGAACTGCCTAGTATGTAGTCCCGTAAGCTGAGGGTTTCAACCCTCAGTCTGCCTCCACCAATCGAGCGGTGGCCCTGCGCCCTTCGGCCTAGCTCTTCGACTCCTCCGCGTATTGCGCGACACTGCAGCGAGCAGCGACCTTCTCCGCAAGCTCCCGGAATACCTTTGCCGCCGGCGAATCGGGCGCTGAATCGACGATGGGCTCGCCCCTGTCCGCGGCCATGCGCGTTTCGGTGTCGATCGGTATCTCGCCCAGGAACTCCAGCCCCAGCTCGTCGGCGATGGTCCGGCCGCCGCCGTGCCCGAAGATCTCCGTGCGCCCGCCGCAGTGCGAGCACACGAAATAGCTCATGTTCTCGATGACACCGAGGATCGGCGCGTCGACGCGACTGAACATCGTCACAGCCTTGCTGGCATCCTCCACCGACACCTCCTGCGGCGTCGTGACGATGAGCACGCCCGCCAGCGGCACCGCCTGCGCCACGGCCAGCGATGCGTCGCTCGTGCCCGGCGGCAGGTCGACCAGCAAGTAGTCGAGCTCGCCCCAGTCGAGCTGATGCAGCAGCTCCCGCAGCGCCTTGTCGATCATCGGGCCGCGCCAGATGACCGCCGCCGCCTTCGGCAGGATGAAGCCGAGCGAGCACACCTTGACGCCGTAGCGGTCGATGGGGACCAGCGGCTCGCCCGTCTCGCTGAGGAAGCCGGACGAGAAGCCCATCATCAGGGGGACGTTCGGGCCCGTGACATCGGCGTCGAGCAAGCCGACGCGGGCGCCCGCCTTCGCCAGGGCGACCGCCAGGTTCACGGCCACCGTCGTCTTGCCCACGCCGCCCTTGTTGCTGGCGACGGCGATGATGTTGCGCACGCCCGGGATCGCCTGCGGGCCGCGCGGCCCGGCGAAGGCGCGCACCTCGGCGTCCATCTCCACCTTCACAGACTTCACGCCGGGAACGGCCTTGAGCGCCTGTTGCACGTCGGCTTCGATAGCGCCGCGCAGGGGACACGCCGGCGTCGTGAGGACGATTCGCAGCGAGACCTCGCCGTCCTTGATGCTGACGTCGCGCACCATGTTGAGCGAGACGAGGTCTCGTTTGAGCTCCGGGTCCTTCACCTGCCGCAGGGCCTCAAGTATCGCTTGCTCCGTGACCTGGTTGTCGGCCATTAGGCGTGCCTTTCATCGTGAGATTCACTTCAATTATAGACTGGTTGGTCTTAGCCCGCATTCTGCATTTAACAAGCAGTTAACACACTTCGTACAGTTTTTTCGTTAGATTGCTTGACAGGCACCCAAAGCCATGATAATCTATCGTGATGCCTGAGGAGGTGAAGGCAATGAGAAGGGGAACAGCAACTAGGGATAGATATCCGCATGCTCCGGTGGAGCAGGAGAAGCCGCAGATAATCGGCGGCGATCCGGAGTGCGTGCACCACTGGGTGATCGATAGTCCTGCCGGCAGCGTGAGCGCAGGGCTTTGCAGGATTTGCGGCGCGCGCCGCACTTTCGCCAACTACGTGTCCGATTTCATCTACGAGGGTGATTCCGCTGACACTCTGCCCCAGGCAGGCCGGAAGAAGCCTGTCACCGAACTCGTAAGGTCGGGCGCTGGGGAGAGCGAGGAATCGTCTCCGGGGACGGAAGGCGACTACTAGCGTTCCAATCGTGAGCACACTGAGGCGGTCCCAAAGCGGGCCGCCTCTTCGTATATGGCCCGGCCTGAATCCAATTCTTCGCCTCGACAGGTCTGCGACACAGCAGATATAATCTGCACGACCCGTTCCGGAGGAGAGAGATGAACCTCGCCGTCGAGCTCGCCCCCCGACGCAAACAGGGCCTCCTGCTGCAGAACCCGGTCATGACCGCTTCCGGCACGCTCAGCAACGGCCTGGAAGCGACGCGCATCTTCGACGTCAACCGGCTGGGCGCCATCGTCAGCAAGGGCACCACGCTGCGACCGCGCGCCGGCAACCCTCAGCCGCGCACCGCCGAGACGCCCTCCGGCATGCTCAACACTATCGGCCTGCAGAACGTCGGCGTCGAGGCGCTGGTCCGCGACGTCGCGCCCGTGTGGGCGACCTGGCGCGTGCCCGTAATCGTCAACATCGCCGGCGAGAGCGTCGACGAGTTCGCCGCGCTAGCGTCGCGCCTGGATGGCGTGCCCGGCGTCAGCGGCATCGAGGTCAACGTTAGCTGCCCGAACGTGGCCGTCGGCGGCATGCTCTTCGGCCAGGACCCGAAGCAGGCTGCCGCCGTCACCAGCGCCGTCGTCCGCGCGACGACGCTGCCGGTCGTCATCAAGCTGACGCCGAACGTGACAGATATCGTCGCCGTCGCCCGCGCCGTCGTCGAAGCCGGCGCCGACGCCATCTGCGTCATCAACACGCTGCAGGCGATGGCGATCGACATTCGGGCGCGCCGTCCCGTCCTCTCGACCGTCTTCGGCGGGCTGTCCGGCCCCGCGATCAAGCCGGTCGCGCTGAGGGCCGTCTACCAGGTGGCCGGCGCCGTCGACGTGCCGATAATCGGATGCGGCGGCGTCAGCAGCGGCGAGGACGCGATCGAGTTCATAATGGCAGGCGCGACGGCCGTCCAGGTGGGGACCGCGACCTTCGCCAACCCGAATGCGCCGCTCGACGTGCTCGACGGTATCGAGCGCTTCATGGTGGATGCCGGCGTGTCGGACGTGCGAGAGCTTGTGGGCGCGGCCCGATGAGACGCCGAGGCTGGAAAGCCTCGGCTACATCTAAGGCTGCGGGATTCATCCCGCAGAACAGTATCCACAACGGCGTCTCTGCCGACTATAATGGCAGGCGGGTCGGGGTGTAGCTCAGCCAGGTTTAGAGCGCTTGGTTTGGGACCAAGAGGTCGACAGTTCGAATCTGTCCACCCCGACCATCTTCTTCCCCTTTTCCCGCTCGGGAGGTGACAGCATGACCGGCATCAAACTGAACCAGCCGTTCGCCGGAGCCGTTGAGAAGCTGCGGCGCGACGCCCTCAGCCACCCCGAATACGACCCCGCACAGCTCTTCGCCTGGGGCCAGATGATGGCCGTCTCCGTCCTGGAGATGCTGAAGGCCGTCGAGGCCCGCTTCGGGCGCGAGGGCCAGCAGACCTGCACCGACACCCTCGTCGAGGTCGGACGGCGGCTGGCACTGGAAGGGCTGGACGGCGTCGAGGTGCCCGATGACACCTCCCCCATCGAGACGATCTCCCGCTTCGCCACCTGGGTCAACGATCAGCTCTACGCCTCCATCGAAAAGCCCAGCATCGACGGCCCGGACGCCTGCTCCTTCGACATCCTCTGGTGCCCCCATCAGGACGTCTACGGCCCCTTCGACTGCCGCGTCCAGCGCTACCTCGTCGAAGGGCTCATCCGCGGCGCGCGCGAGAAGCTCGGCGACGCATTCGGCGGCTTCGACGTCGCCTGCGACAGCACGATGCCCGCCGGCGCTCCGACCTGCCGCTTCCGCATGTGGCGGGCCAAAGAGGGCGGCGCCGACGCCTGGACGGCTTACTCGCGTGCGCTGGAAGAGAAAGCCCTCACCCCTCGAGTTGATGAGGGCCGCGCTTAGCTCTCGACGACACGTAAAACCTTGCCTTGTCGCGACGTTGGCGGCTGCTGGACCCGCGCTTCGTCTCGAGAGCGCAGATACCTTCGAAACGCGCTCCCGCGCTACTGGTGATCTCTTGACAGGGACGTTATAATTAACGCGTTATCGGCCCGGACGAGTGCGAGATTGCCCTCAGGCGTTCTTCACAAGTTCCTGAGTGCCGTTCACGGAATCGTGAGTGGCCAGCGTCTGTCCTAACCCTCGGGCGTCGACAATACACCGCTTGGAGTTCGATCGAGGGCACACATGGGCGCCGATCCTTCTCCCGACGATTGCGGCCTCCCCGACGGCAAAGGAGTCGCCGGACTGCCATTGCCGTTCCCAGGATTCGCGGACCTGATCGACCAGCGGTTCGCCACGCAACAGCAAATGCGTGATGCCGCAGAGCAGATTCAGTCGGCATACGAACAGGCCGATCTGGAACGGCAGCGGTATAGAGACCTGTTTGAGTTCGCGCCTGACGGCTATCTGATAACGGATCTCCGCGGCGTCGTTCGCGAAAGCAATAGGGCCGCCGCAACCCTGCTCGACCGGCCGGTTCAGCGCCTGGTCGGCAAACCCCTGGCAAACTTCGTTGCGCCGGAAGACCGATCCCTCTATCGCCATCGATTGCCCCTATTGCGGCGGCTGGAACGCGCCAGCGAATGGGAGTTGGCGCTGACGACGCCGGGAGGCGCCCATGTCTACGCCGGCGTGACCGTCGCCCTCGTCCGCGACCACTATGGGAATCCCGTTGCTCTGCGCTGGCTCCTGCGCGACGTTACGCGTCACAAACGAGCGGAGGCGGCGCTCGCCGAGAGTGAGGCGCGCCATCGCTTTCTCACCGAGCACGCCCAGGACGCCATCTATCTCTTCCGCTTTGTCCCGGAGCCGCACCTGGACTACGCGAGCCCGGCAATCGCACGGATCACCGGCTATCCGTCCGACGATTTCTACCGGGACTGGACGGTGCTTCGCAAGCTGATCCATCCGGAGGACACAGAGACGCTCGACCGTTATCTGAGGAATCCTGAGGAATTTGCGACCCCGGCAACGGTGCGCCTGCTGCACAAGAGCGGCGAGGTGGTCTGGGTGGAGCAGTACGCTACCCTGATCCGCGACGACGCCGGCAAGCCTGTCGCCGTGGAGGCCATCGTCCGCGACGTGAC
>JALHUB010000064.1 GCA_022865685.1 Dehalococcoidia bacterium
CGCGACTGCTCATGATCGGCGCGCCGGAGTACTGGGGGCTGCGCCTTTCGCCGCTCGCCAACGCCCTGAGGGCCGTCTTTGCCGTGCCCGCCTGGATCGTCTCGCTGCCGGACCGCATCATGCTCGGGGCGCGCGGCCTCTCCGCCGACGCCTTCGAGGACGTGCTCGAAAGCGACGAACTGGTGCGGCTGATGGAGATCGAAGAGGAAGAGGGCGCGATGGAGCCGACGGAGCGGGAGATGATCCGCGGCGTCATCAACCTGGAAGAGACGAGCGTGCACGAGATCATGGTGCCGCGCATCGACGTCGTCGCCGTCAGCACAGAGGACACGCTTGACGACGTCATCCGCGTCATCACCGAGCGTGGCTACAGCCGCGTCCCCCTGTTCGAGGAGACGATAGACAACGTGGTCGGCGTGCTCTACGCGAAGGACATCATGAAGCACCTGGCGGCCGGCGGCGTCGACCGCTCCGCGACGAACCTGCACGACCTGGCGCGACCGCCCTTCTTCGTGCCAGAGTCGAAGCGAATCGACGAGCTGCTGGCCGACATGCGGGCGAACCGCGTCCATATGGCAATCGTCGTCGACGAGTACGGCGGCACGGCGGGCATCGTCACCATCGAGGACATGCTGGAAGAGATCGTCGGCGAGATCGAGGACGAGTACGACCGCGAGGAGCCGACGATCGAGAAGGTGGACGACACGGAGGCCATCGTCGATGCGCGCGTAAGCATCGACGACCTCAACGAGCTCTTGGGGCTGCACATCGAGGGCGAGGACTTCGACACGGTGGGCGGCTTCGTCTACCACGAGCTGGGCCGCATACCACTCGCCGGCGACGAAGTGCAGTCCGACGGGCTGCGGCTGAAGGTGATCTCGGTGTTGGGCCGCCGGATCAAGAAGATCCGCGTGAAGAAAGAGTTGCCTCCGCCCTCAAACGGCAACGGAAACAGCAACCACAAATAGTCCCCTACCGCGTCCGGTGCCTCCTGATGCGCCGGCCGCCAACGCCAAGCACCGCGACCATCACGATTAGGCCTCCAACTACAACAGCACGTTCGCCCGCCGACCAGCCGGATTCCTCGCGCGGTGGGCCAGACTCAGCAGCGACAGCCGCCTGCGGGAGCTGGACAGCGCCGCCGACGCCCGGCGGACGCGTGGCAACTGGGGCTGGCGTACGCGTGGGACTCGGGGTGGGCGTGGGCGTGGGCGTATGAGTCGATGTCGGCACCACGATAGGGAGTGGCTGCCAGTCCGGAGACGCATCGGTTACGTCGGCCGGGGTATTGGTGAGTCTGGTCGGCTCCCCGCTGCAGTCCGCGTTCATCACGTAGATCTCGTAACTGTCGTCGCGGGCGCTGGTGAAGGCGATCTTGCTCCCGTCGGGCGACCAGGCGGGATACCAATTGCCCGCCGGGTTGTTGGTGCACTTGGTCTGCCCGCTACCGTCGGCGTTCATCACGTAGACATCCCAATTGCCGTCGCGGTTGCTCTCGAACGCGATCTTCGAACCGTCGGGCGACCAATCGGGATCCCTACTCATCGGGTCATGGGTCAGCCTTGTTTGATCGCTGCCGTCGGCGTCCATTACAAAGATGTCAAAGGCAATCAGGGTGCCGTCGCGGTCACTCTCGAATGCTATCTTCGAACCGTCGGGCGACCACGAGGGAGCCGAATCGTGTCCGGGGCGGTCCGTGAGCCTTGTCTCTCCCGTCCCATCGGAATTGCTCACGAAGATGTCGATTCTGCCGCTGGTCTCAGTTAGAGATCTCTGGAACGCGATCTTGGTGCCGTCTGACGACCAGGCAGGGTGGTC
>JALHUB010000010.1 GCA_022865685.1 Dehalococcoidia bacterium
GCTGCCGCGACGGTCGCCAGCGCCGGGCGCGTGTCCTCGACGGCGATGAAGGCGGCCCGTCCGCTCTTCGCCGTCGCTTCCCACTGCCGGCGGTGGTCGGCCTGCACGACGACAACGGCGGCGCCGCGGTCGAGCGCCTGGGTTATGAAGTCGTGCCCGTCGCGGCTCAGGGGCGGCATAGCGCCGGGGACAGCCGCAAACAGAGACCCCGGCGTCACCGCGCGCGAGTCGTAGTAGACGCCGCTGATCTCGGCGGGCGGCGCGCCGATCACCTCCGCGCCGGCGAGGAGGCCTGACCAGTCGATCCGGTTCACAGGGAGCAGATTAGGCTATCAGGGGGGATTAGTCCAGGGGGCCAACGGGGTAGGGCGTGGACACAGCCCTATTCAACGGCTGCTGCGCCCTCAGCCTGTCCGCCGCCGCGTCCGCGCGTACCAGGCGCCCGCCGCCAGCAGCAGCGCGCCCCCGGCTGCAACCGCTGCGAAAGCGAGGGCGTTGGGCACGGACGAGGCGCGCTCATCGGCTAGTACGTCCGCCTCGGTAAGGGGTGCTTCGGCGATCCCGCCGATGGGTGCTTGGACGAAAAGCGTGGCGCCGTAGCACGGCAGTTCGGGCTCCGTGAACAGGACTGGGTTGCAGGAGCCAAGGGGGGCCAAAGGGTTGTCGTAAGTGGATACGTTTGCCAGGGTCAAGTTGTCAACCCCCACCGCGTTGGCCGTGAACGTCACTGCGAAGAGGGGGAAGGCGACGCCGGGGCCAGTCGGCGGGAAAGGCCCGGTTTGGGTCAAGCAGAAGATCGTGGCCACGCCGCCGGCACACGATGGCTCGGTGGGGCCGAAGCCGTCGCAGCGCCAGTCGACGCCAATGTCAGGATTGGTGGGCACACCCTGGCCCAGGGTTGTGCACTCGTTGAGATCCGGCATGTCGTCTTCCGTGCACGGTTGTGTCTTGTTGCAGTTCTTGTCCACGCACGAGTTCAGCGCGGGGTCGTAGAGCACGTCGAAGCCAAACTCCCGTACGCCATTTGCGTTCGGATCCGGCAGCGGCGGGGTTGGCTGGATTGGTACGATGGCACTGGTGAGGCAGACGGCGATGTCGTTGGGGACGCCGATCCCTACTTCGGCACTGGTGTCCACTGGGTTACAGGGGCTAGTGCCGTTCCAGGCGTCGGCGTCGATCTCGACGTGGAACATCGGCGGGCCCGGCGTTCCCGTAGGCGTGATGATGTGGGCGAGCGCCTGATCGGGGACTGGGCCGCCCGGCCCAGCAGGCACAAGAACGACGGCGATGGTCACGGTCAGCAATCCGACGGCGCCCCAAAGCAATCGCGACATGACACACCTCCGGCCCAGTGATTGCCACCAGCACGGCGGGGATGGCACAACCATACAGCGCCCAAGAGCGCTTGTCAAGAGCTAGATTCGGCTACGTCCCGCTCCTATCCTGGTGCCATATCCCCCTTCGCATCTGCCCCCCCAACCCCTACAATACAAAGAGACAGGGCCCAAGCCCTGTCCTTCGCACCCGCCGTCCGGGCCTCCGTGGCCCGACGGTCAATCAAGCAATAGTCAACAACCCCAAATCTGGAAAGAGCCCCCAAAAAACATTTTCTACAAACGATCAAACAATCAAGACTCGCCCGTTCCCTGGCTGCGGGACAGAAAGGAGGCCCGCACCTCCCTTTGGGGTCGATGCGGGCCATGACATCGTCAGCAGACCTATAAGCCGAGTTCTGTATCCGCCGAAACGGACGGTGGCCATCTCTCTGGGATGGCGGTTACCCACCACCTCTAGCGACCAACCCGAGGACAGGGCCGGGCATCCCATCGTCCTCCTATTCGGTCTTGCTCCGGGTGGGGTTTGCCCAGCCGGCCGGTCAC
>JALHUB010000065.1 GCA_022865685.1 Dehalococcoidia bacterium
CGAACCATCCCGTGCGCGACCTGGCGACGGGACGTGTCTACATCACCGCTCAGAACCACGGCTACGCCACCGACCCCGACGGCCTGGGCGGCGGCATGGAGGTCAGCCTCGTCAACCTGACCGACGATACGGTGGAGGGCCTGCGGCTCGAGGAGCTTGGCATCATGTCGATCCAGTACCACTCGGAGGCGTCGCCGGGGCCGCTGGACAACACCTACTTCTTCGATAGCTTCCTGGACCTCGTCAGCGAACGCAAAAGGAACTGACGTGACGAAGACCGAACCCGTATTCCGACGCGCCACGACTGACGACGCCGCAGCCATCGCTTCGGTGATCGAGGCCGTCATGAAGGACCCGCAACCCGTCGGCTTCGAGCGCGCCTACTCGGCGGATGAGGTGCGGACGTGGCTTTCGCGCCTCGGCGATGCGGGCGCCGTCTTCCTCTGCCTCGTCGAAGGCGAGGTAGGCGGGTTCAGCGCCCTCGATTTCAACACGCAGGAGCCGGACATTGCCACGCTGGGCGTGTGGCTGCTGCCGGGGCATCGCGGGAAGGGGCTGGGTACCGAGCTGGCGCGCCTGGCGCTCGACTTCGCGCGAGACCGCGGCTATCGACGCATTCGCGGGCGGCTGCCGGCGGGCAACGAGGTTGCGCTGAGCTTCCTATCCAGCATCGGGGCGCTGGTGCCCATCTACAACCCGAACATGCGCTTCGAGCTACCGCTATGACAGACACGCGGACCGACAACGATGAGGAGCCGGATGCCGTATCGCCGGTCGAGACGGGCGCCGGCCCGCCGTGGATGCGGCGACGGCGACGCCCCCTTGTGCGACGCGTTGGAGGCCGGGTAGGCGGGCACGTCGAGACACGCGCGTCGTACGGCGTCCTTACGCTGTGCACGTTCGGGTTCACGGCGGGGGCGCTGCTGGTCGTCATCGCCGTCGTCGGGGCTATCGTCTACTTGGCGCAAGGGCGGCTGCTGCATGCGCTCGCGTTCTTGCTCGTCGGACTCCTTCTTGCGGTCCTCGCCGCGACGCTCGGCTTCGGCGCGGGCTTCATCGGGCTGCCGTTCGCCGGCGATTGGTTCCTGGAGTGGCCGAGCCACGCCATCGCCTGGGCGCTCGGTCTTGCCGGCTGCGCCCTGCTGGCGGCGCTAGTCCTTCTGACGCCGTTGCCGCCGTACCTGGGCGTGCTGCTGACCGTGGCAGCCGTGTTCGGCGCGGGCTATACGGTCGCCTACGCGCTGCGGACGACGAAGCCCATGGCGGCCAGACAGGGCCCTGCCTACCGGCAGACAGGCACACGGAGGAGAAAGCGCTGATGGAGCAGGGCGAGGAGTTGTCGCTAGAGAGAAACGATGGCTGAGAAACCGGGAAAGGTGCTGATCATCGGCTCCGGGCCGATCATCATCGGGCAGGCGGCGGAGTTCGACTACGCCGGCACGCAGGCCTGCAAGGCGATGCGCGAGGAGGGCGTGACCTCCGTCCTCGTCAACTCCAACCCGGCGACGATCATGACCGACGAGGGCATCGCCGACGTCGTCTACATCGAGCCGCTGACGGTCGACGTCATCTCCCGCATCATCGAGCGCGAGCGGCCCGACGGCCTCCTGCCGACGCTCGGCGGGCAGACCGGCCTGAACCTGGCCGTCGCCCTCGCTGAGGCGGGCGTGCTCGACAAGTACGGCGTGCGGCTGCTGGGCACACCGCTGGACACGATCCGCAAGGCGGAGGACCGCGAGCTGTTCCGCCAGCTCCTGCAGGACATCGGCGAGCCCGTGCCCCCCAGCGCGACGGTGACGAGCCTGGGCGAGGCGCGGCTCGTCGCCGACATACTCGGACTGCCGCTCGTCGTGCGGCCGGCCTATACCCTCGGCGGCACCGGCGGAGGCATCGCGCGCACGCCCGAGCAGCTTGAGCAGATCGCCGGCGGCGGTCTGTCCGCAAGCCCTATCAGCCAGGTGCTTCTCGAACAGTGCCTCCTGGGCTGGAAAGAGATCGAGTACGAGGTGATGCGCGACGGCGCCGACAACTGCATCACCGTCTGCAACATGGAGAACCTGGACCCCATGGGCGTACACACCGGCGACAGCATCGTCGTTGCGCCGAGCCAGACGCTGAACGACAAGGAGTACCAGATGCTGCGCTCGGCCAGTCTGCGCATCATCCGGGCGCTGGGCATCGAGGGCGGCTGTAACATCCAGTTCGCGCTGGCGCCGCGACCGGAGCTCGCCGAGTGGCAGTACCAGGACGCGCCGGCGGCGCCGTATTACGTCATCGAGGTCAACCCGCGCGTGTCGCGTAGCTCCGCTCTCGCCAGCAAGGCGACGGGCTATCCGATAGCGCGGGTCGCGGGGAAGATCGCAGTTGGGAAGACGCTCGACCAGATAGCCAACGCTGTCACCGGCAAGACGACGACCGCCTTCGAGCCAGCGCTGGACTACGTCGTCGTCAAGATACCGCGCTGGCCCTTCGACAAGTTCGCGTTCGGCGACCGGCAGCTCGGGACGCAGATGAAGGCGACGGGCGAGGTGATGGCGATAGACCGCTGCTTCGAGGGCGCGCTCCAGAAGGCGGTGCGCTCGCTCGAGGTCGGCAGCCGGTCGTTGCTCTGGGAGAGCCCGGCCTGGACAGAGGGGGCGGAGGCGAAGTCGCCGTACGGCTTCCCGCTGGAAGCGAGCGACGAGCGTCTGTGGGCGCTTATGGCGTCGCTACGGCGCGGCGGCGAGCCGATGGAGCTGGCGCGTCGGACGGGCATCGACCCCTGGTTCCTGCACAAGATGGCGAACATCGTCGCCATGGAGAGGAGGCTCCTCTCCGAGCCCTTCACGCCCGACCTGCTGCGCGCCGCCAAGCGAATCGGCTTCTCCGACAGGCAGATCAGCGTCCTCGCCGACCGGCTCACGGAGCAGGTGCGCTACCTGCGCAAGCAGTGGGGCATCGAGCCGGTGTACAAGATGGTCGACACCTGCGCCGCGGAGTTCGACGCAGCCACGCCCTATTTCTACAGCACCTACGAGCAGGAGAACGAAGCGCTGCCGGAGCCGGGCAAGAAGGCGATCGTCATCGGCTCGGGGCCGATACGCATCGGTCAGGGGATCGAGTTCGACTACTGCAGCGTCCACGCGGTCTGGGCGCTGCAGGAAGCGGGCTATCGCGCGTTCATCGCCAACTCCAACCCGGAGACGGTATCGACCGACTTCGACACGAGCGACCGCCTCTATTTCGAGCCGCTGGACGAGGAAGCGGTGCGCGACATCCTGGAGAACGAGACGGACGAGGGCCTGCCGCCGCCGTCCATCGTCCAGTTCGGCGGCCAGACGGCGATAAACCTCGCCGGGCCACTGCACCAGGCGGCCGCGCCGATATTGGGCTCCAGCGCGGAGGCGATAGACCTGGCTGAAGACCGCCGTCGCTTCGAGGCGTTCCTCAGCGGCCTCGGCGTGCCGCAGCCGCCAGGCGCCGGCGTCACGACGCTCGAAGACGCCCTCAACACCGCCGACGTCATAGGCTACCCAGTGCTTGTGCGGCCGAGCTACGTCCTCGGCGGCCGGGCGATGGAGATCGTGCAGAACGCCACGGAGCTCGTGCGCTTCATGGGCGCCGCCGTGGAGCTGAGCGGCGGCAAGCCGATCCTCATCGACAAGTACTTCGAGGGCAAGGAGGTCGAGGTCGACGCCATCGCCGACGGCGAGCGCGTGCTCATCCCCGGCATCATGGAGCACATCGAGCGCGCCGGCGTCCACTCCGGCGATTCCATGGCCGTCTATCCGGGCCTCGACCTCAGCCAGCACGAGATCGACATGATCGTCGACTACACGGAGCGCATCGGCCTGGCGCTGAACGTGCGCGGGCTGATGAACATCCAGTTCGTCATCATGGCCGATAGCTCTGAGAACGGCTCCTCCGTCTACGTGCTGGAGGTGAACCCACGGGCCAGTCGAACTGTGCCCTTCCTGTCGAAGGTGACGGCCGTGCCGATGGTGCGCCTGGCGGTCAACGTCATGCTCGGCAAGACGCTGGCGGAGCAGGGGTATTCGGGAGGGCTCTGGCCCGCGCAGGACCTGGTTGCCGTCAAAGCGCCGGTGTTCTCGATGGCAAAGCTCGTCGGCGTCGACACTTATCTCGGGCCGGAGATGAAGTCGACGGGCGAGGTCATGGGCGTCGACAAGGAGTTCCCGGCGGCACTGGCCAAAGCGCTCCTGTCCGCCGAGCTGATGCTCCCAAGCGGCGGTGGCGTCCTCCTCAGCA
>JALHUB010000066.1 GCA_022865685.1 Dehalococcoidia bacterium
ATTCTCGCTATCACCGTCCTTGGCATGATGTTCAGCGGCCAGAGCAAGCGTCTGCCGATCCCCTTCAAGGGGCCTTCGGCGTCCGATTTCGTGGGCGACCTCTTCTCCAACGGCATCCCCGTAGTCGCCTTCGCGATGGCGGCGATCGCTCTCCTGGTGGTTCTCGCCTGGCGCGAGCTGAAGGGCCGCCGGCCCGACGCGCCGCTGCGCCTCTTCCTGCTGACGATGATCGCCGTGGTACTGGCGCTGAGCGCAATGGTCGACGTCATCACGCTTGACGGCGACATCGACCGCATGAACACGGTGTTCAAGTTCTACATCCACATCTGGATTCTGCTGGCGCTGGCCGGGTCCTTCGGCGTCTGGTACGTCTTCGCCGTGCTCGGCTGGCGGCCGCTGAAGCCGTCGACGTCCGGCGATAGCGGGAGTCGCATCGACCTGGCGAAGACCGGCTGGGCCGTCGTCCTGGTCGTTCTCGTCGTCGGCGGGCTCATTTACCCCATCTCCGGCACGAAGGCGAGGGTTGACACATCGGAGCGTTTCCCACAGTACCAGGGCCACACGAACGACGGCATGGAGTTCATGCGATACGCCGTCTACGGGGACGAGGGAGGCGAGATCGAGTTCTCTTACGACTACGAGGCGATCCAGTGGATGCGCGAGAACGTGCAGGGCTCGCCCGTCATCGTCGAGGGGTCGGCTCCGGGGTATCACTGGGGCGCCCGCTTCTCCATCTACACGGGCCTGCCCACGGTCATCGGCTGGGGGTGGCATCAGAAGCAGCAGCGCGGCGAGTTCGAGACTATGGTCTCGGAGCGGGAGGCGGAGCTCACCGACTTCTACTCCAGCCCGACGATTCAGCCCGCTATCGACTTCTTGCGCAAGTACCGCGTGCAGTACGTGATCATCGGCGAGCTGGAGCGTCTCTTCTATCCCGAGGTGGGCCTTGCGAAGTTCGCAGCGATGTCCGGCCGGGAGTTGGACCTTGTCTTCCAGAACGAGAAGGTGCAGATCTACAAGGTGGTCGACCTCCCACCCCTCATGCCGTCGCCGAACGTCAAGTCGCAGTAGGGTCAGGCCCCTGTGCCCGACTTGACGCGCGCCCTTCCCCGTAGGCGCGGCATTCCCGCCGCGCCACCGCCAGCTCGCCGAGGCTGGAAAGCCTCGGCTACGAATTGATTGACGCCGTCCGCCAGCGTCAACGCTGATGACCTTGACGCGCCTCTTCCCCGACCCTAGAATGAATCTGAGGACCCATGCTTGAGCTCCTAACCGATAAGCTCCAGACTGTATTCCGCCGTCTCAGCAGCCGCGGCGTCGTCAGCGAGAAAGACCTCGACGAGGCGCTGCGCGAAGTGCGGATCGCCCTTCTCGAAGCGGACGTCAATTTCAAGGTCGTGCGTGAGTTCATCAACGGTGTCCGCGAGCAAGCGGTCGGCTCGGAGATCCTCGGCAGCCTCACCGGCCCGCAGCAGGTCATCGCCATCGTCCAGCGACAGCTCGTGCACATCCTGGGCGAGACCCACAGCTCCATCCGCTTCGCCGGTCAGCCGCCGACGACGATCATGCTCATCGGCCTCAAGGGCTCCGGCAAGACGACGACAGCCGCCAAGCTGGCCCTCCATCTGCGCAAGAGCGGCTCGCGTCCGCTCCTCGTCGCCGCCGACCCGCATCGCCTGGCCGCCGGCGAGCAGCTCCAGGCGCTTGGCCGGCAGCTCAACGTGCCGGTCTATTTTGAGCACGGGCCGCCCGCAGCCGTCGCGCAGGGCGCGCGCGAGGAGGCGCACCGCCTGGCCGCCAACATCCTCATCGTGGACACGCCGGGCTATATGCAGGTCGCCTCGGAGATGCTGTCGGAGGCGAAGGAGCTGCACGACTCCTTCTCGCCTAACGAGGTGCTGCTGGTCGTCGACGCGATGACGGGCCAGGAAGCGGTGAACGTGGCGCAGGAGTTCCACGATGCGCTGAACGTCAGCGGCTTCATCATCACCAAGATGGACGGCGATGCCCGCGGCGGCGCCGCCCTCTCGATCCGCGCTGTCACCGGTCTGCCGATCAAGTTCATCGGCATCGGCGAGAAGGTCGATGCCCTGGAGGCGTTCCATCCCGATCGGTTCGTCTCGCGCATTTTGGGCATGGGCGACGTGCTCAGCCTCATCGAGAAGGCACAGGAGACGGTCGACAAGGAGGAGGCGAAGTCGCTGGAGCGCCGGATGCGCGCCGGCACGATGGACCTGAACGATTTCGTTTCGCAGATCCAGCAGGTCAAGAAGATGGGCACGCTGACCCAGATCATCGACATGATTCCGGGCCTGGGCGGCGTCAAGAAGCAGCTTGAGAACGCCCAGGTGGACGATAGCGTCTGGAAGAAGATGGAGGCGATCGTCTACTCGATGACGCCGGAGGAGCGCCACCGCCCGGACATTATCGACGGCAGCAGGCGTCGTCGCATCGCGCGGGGCAGCGGCACGACGCCGCAGGACATCAACCAGTTGCTGAAGCAGTGGCGCGAGGCAAAGAAGATGATGGAGGCGCTGGCATCGGGTCGTGGCCCGCGGGCGCTTGGCCGGCTCCGCTAGGTCTGTTATCATTCGCTCTGTCGTACTTCACTTGGAGGTGACTAATTGCTGCGAATTCGGCTGCGGCGGGTAGGCAAGAAGAAGCGGCCCGCTTACCGGGTAGTGGTCGCGGACTCGCGCGCGCCCCGCGACGGCGCCTTCATCGAGACGCTTGGCCTCTATGACCCGCTGACAGACCCGGCGACCTTTCAGATCGACGAGGAGAAAGCGAAGAAGTGGATCCAGCAGGGCGCCAGGCCCTCCGAAACGGTTGCGAAACTCATGGCCAGGCAGGGGCTGCTTCCTGCGAAGGGCGCGGAGAGCCCACCAGAGCCTGAGTAGGCCCGCCGGCGATGAAAGAGCTCATCGAGTACATCGCGAGGGCGATCGTCGACAACCCCGACGAGGTGCGCGTGCGCGAAGAGGAGCAGGGCGACACCGTCATCTACTATCTTGAGGTCGCTGAGCCCGACATGGGCAAGGTGATCGGAAAGCAGGGGCGGATCGCCAATGCCATGCGCGCGCTCCTTAAGGTCGCGGCCGCGCGCCGGGGCCTCCGACGCGCCAGCCTGGAGATCGGCGAGTAGCCGCCCCGCGCAGCCGTCCTCACTCATGTCTGCTAAGCATCCCCCTAGTGCCAGCATGTCATCCGGCCATGTCGCCGTCGGCCGCGTCGTGGCGCCCCACGGCCTGCGCGGCGAGATAAGGGTCGAACCGCTGACTGCGCAATCGGAGCACTTCGCCGCCGGCCGCACGCTCTGGATCGAAGAGACGGCGCACGAAGTCGAGGCGTCGCGCCGGCAGAGGGGCTTCGTCCTTCTCAGGCTGTCGGGTGTGGCGTCGGTCGAGGCGGCGGAGGCGCTGCGCGGCAGCCTGCTGTCGCTGCCGGAGTCGGAGCTGGCGCCGTTGCCCGAGGGCGAGTACTACGCGTACCAGATTATCGGTCTCGAAGTCTATGACGGCGACGGCGCGCGCCTGGGGAAGGTCGTCGGGCTGTTTCCGACCGGCAGCAACGACGTGTACGTGGTCGACGGCCCGCGCGGCGAGCTCCTGCTGCCCGCCATCGACGACGTGATCGTCGAGGTGGACGTGGCCGGTGGGCGCATGGTCGTTTCGCTTATGGACGGTCTGCTGCCGGAGCGTCGCGGTGAGTGAGAGACGTCGCCGCTTCCTTGACACCCTCTCCGACGCCAGCCTACAATCTACTTGCCGCGAATGAAGTGGGGATATAGCTCAACAGGGAGAGCGCGGCGTTCGCATCGCCGAGGTTGGGGGTTCGAGTCCCCCTATCTCCACCAACCATCTTCAGTCCGTCGAAACAGGCGATAGCCCCGTGAACCCGAAGGACGCCGAGACTCCCCTCGTCGCCGAACGGCCGCTGCTGAGAGGCTTCCTGCATCTCGGCGCCTGTGCCGCCGCCGTCGCCGGCATCGTCGTCATGCTGCTGCTCGCGCACGATGCCCGCGGCTACGTCGGGGCGTCCGTCTTCGGCGCCAGTCTCATCGTCGCCTACGGCGCCAGCGCCTCGTATCATCGCATCCCCTGGGGCGCGCGCATGTCCGGCATCATGCGACGGCTCGACCACGCGATGATCTTCTTCCTCATCGTCGGCACGTACACCCCGTTCTGCCTCATCGCGCTGGGCAATGCCTGGGGGATCAGCCTGCTCTCGGTGACCGCGACGATCGCCGGCGTCGGCGCCCTGACGCGGCTGGCGTGGCTGAACTCGCCGCGATGGCTGGCGGTGTCGCTCTACCTGGCGACCGGCTGGGTAGCGCTGGTCGCGGCGTCGCAGATATTGCAGAAGCTCGATGTCGCCCCGCTGGCGCTGCTGGTGCTGGGCGGCGTCGCCTACAGCGTCGGTGCGTTAGCCTACGCCGCGAAAAGGCCGGACCCTTGGCCGAGGGTATTCGGCTACCACGAGGTCTTCCACTCCTTCACGATCATGGGGAGCACGCTCCACTTTCTGGCGGTATCCGTGTTCGTTCTGCGGACGTAACGCGGTGCGTCGCCGCTCGACGGTCGTCGGTCGACACTCGTAGGAGGGAACCTGATATGAGACTGCAGGACAAAGTGGCAATAGTGGCCGGAGCCGGCTCGAGGGGACCGGGAATGGGTAACGGAAAGGCCACGGCCATCCTGTTTGCCAGGGAGGGGGCCAAGGTCGTCGCCGCCGACCTGAATCTGGACGCCGCTCAGGAGACCGTAGCGATAATCGAGAGCGAGGGCGGCGAGGCCATGGCCTACCAGGCGGATGTGACAAAAGAGCCGGAAGCGAAGGGCCTGGTCGACGCGACGGTCGCCAAGTACGGCAAGCTTGACATCCTCTTTAACAACGTCGGCATTGGGCTTGGAGGGCTCGGCCTCGGAGTCACGTCGGAAGACTGGGACACCGTCATGCGGGTCAACTTGAAGAGCATCCTGTTCATGTGCAAGTACGCCGTGCCTCGCATGATAGAGAACGGCGGCGGCGCGATAGTCAACAACGCTTCGATGGCCGCGTTCTACGCGCACCCCATGTATGCCTACTCTGTGTCGAAAGCGGGCGTCGTCGCCTTCACGAGGTGCTTAGCGGGCACGCTGGCGAGCAACAGGATCAGGGTGAACTGCGTCGCGCCCGGGTTCATGGACACGCCGATGGTAGCATCGATAATGAACGAGGATCGGATCCGCGACGTGGAAGCGCGGGTCCCCCTGAGACGCCACGGGACGGGCGAAGAGACAGCCGCGGCGGTCCTCTTCCTCGCCTCGGACGAAGCGTCGTATATCACCGGACACACCATCTGCGTCGATGGAGGCCTGTCGATACGATAAGCCGGCGTGCAGTCTGGCCGGTGCGGCGTTCGTTGCGGTATGATTGCGTACGGCGACGAAGCGGAAGCGCGTCGAGGTTTGGATGCCCCCGTAGCTCAGAGGAAAGAGCAGCGGTTTCCTAAACCGCGTGTCGCAGGTTCGAGTCCTGCCGGGGGTACCACACCACCCGTTCTCTAACTCGCTCTACGGCCGCCTGAACGCGACCCGGAGGGCAGAGGGGCTCTTGCCTCCAAGCAACAGCGACGGCGTCATCTTCAGTAGTCGCAGGAACGCCTGGCTGCGGATGGACGACGCCGCCCTTTTGAAGGAGTGCAGCGAGGAGCGATACCGTGCCAGCGGCCCCGGCGGTCAGCGACGCAACAAGGTCGAGACCGCTGTTCGCCTCCGCCACCTTTCCACCGGCCTCGTCGCCCAGGCGGAGGAGTCGCGCTACCTGGCCGAGAACCGCGTCCGTGCCCTCAGGCGACTGCGCGACCGCATAGCGCTGGAGCTGCGGGCGCCGTTCGACCTCGAATCGCCGCCGACGGTCCCCGAACTCGACGCTCAGAAAACCGCCGGCGGCGGCCTGGCCGTGAACCGCGGCAACCCATCCTATCCGATAATCGTGGCCACGCTGCTCGACGCCGTCGAAGCATCGCAGGGGAGCTACGCCAAGGCCGCCCGCGCCCTCGGGATCACTACCAGCCAGCTCTTGCGGTTCTTGCGCTCAGACCCCCAGATCCGACGAGCCAACTCCAGATGAACGCTTGACCAGCGGGTCCGACGGCGGACATGACGAAAACGCGCCCCTTACGCTGAGTCTTCCTGTGTTCCCCGGCCCCGGCCTCGTGAAATCGTACTGCAGGAATTCGGGGATACGCCTACTCTGAATGGGATACGAGCGGCCGATACGACAGGAGAACGCAAAGTAAGGAGGCTTTGCCCTGTCCTCTCACGCCCTCGATCTCAACCTGCCCGCAGCACCGGATTCGCGACCCCCTGAGAGCGGCTCATACGCCTCGCTCTCGCCTCTCTCCAGTGCCCTCGCCTCCAGGCGCGTCGTTATCTGCTCGCTCGCCGTGCTCCTGTTTGCCTTCATCACCGCCGGCATGCTGGCGTGGTGGGACGTATCGGACATGTACCACAAGCGCCTCGACGGCCGAAGCCCGCAGGGCCCGCACGAGGACTACGTCGCCTTCTATTCGGCAGGGCGGCTGGTCCGCGAGCGGCACGCCGACGCGCTGTACAACGTGGCGATAATCGCCGACACCGAAGTCAG
>JALHUB010000067.1 GCA_022865685.1 Dehalococcoidia bacterium
CCGCACAGCGTTACGCAGGACGGAACAGAGGAGGAGAAGGAAGGTGGGCAAGGCTGGACCTCCGTGAGGATATGATGCCTCAAGGCTGGTCCATATGCCTCATCCCGTCAACCGTCCAGATACGGATGGCATTTTGCCTCCCCACAGCCGAGATAGGCTGAAAACGGTGTGGGTGCCAACATTCCGTCCGTATCCGGGAGAGCGGCGAGGGCAAACCAAGACCGCCGAATGCCGGCAGAGGAGCGCAAACCCTCTGCCTAGAAACTAGATGGTCCGCGACCCAGGGCATGAAAACGGCCGGGCATTTCGCCCGGCTTCATATGTAGTGTGCGGGGGAAAAACGTTGGAGCGGGAAACGGGACTCGAACCCGCGACCCTCTGCTTGGGAAGCAGATGCTCTACCAACTGAGCTATTCCCGCTCGACGCCAATTCTATTCCCGCTTCCCACGACTGTCAACGCGCCTCGCCCGCCGCGGTCGCGCGCCGGACCGCGCAGATATTGTTGATTTCAAGCCCTTTTCCGCAGATAATGTTCACGTAAACCGACCGGCTCGACTCGAAGTGACTTCGCGCGGCTTCCTTCGTCTGCTGCGATGCGGCTGCCTCTCGTGTCCCCTAGCATGGAAGGTGCCGTCGGGCCGATACTAACGTGTGAGGTTGCGTGTGAAGACAAACCTGGAGATCGAGCAAGGCTTCGAGAAACTGCCGATCGGCGACGTCATGGCGACGCTCGGAGTCGATCCCGATAGCATCAACCTTCACGGCAAGTACATCGCCAAGCTGCCGCTCTCCATCCTCCGAGAGCGGGCCGGCCATCCCGACGGTAAGCTCGTCCTCGTCACCGCCATCACGCCCACACGCAGCGGCGAGGGCAAGACCACCGTCGCCATCGGCCTGTCTGACGCTCTGACCAGACTCGGCGAGAAGGCCGTACTCTGCATCCGCGAGCCTTCTCTCGGCCCCTACTTCGGCATGAAGGGCGGCGCAACCGGCGGCGGCTGCGCTCAGGTCACTCCCGCGGAGGACATCAACCTGCACTTCACCGGCGACATGTACGGCGTCTCGAAGGCCAACAACCTGCTGGCGTCGATGATCGACAACCACCTCTATTTCGGCAACGTGCTGCAGATCGACTCCCGTCGCGTGACCTTCAAGCGCGTCATCGACCTCAACGACCGCGCCCTCCGCGACATCATCATCGGCCTCGGCGGCACCTCGAACGGCTTCCCCCGTAGGGACGGCTTCGACATCACGCCCGCCTCCGAAGTCATGACCATCCTCAGCCTCGCGCTGGACCCGGCGGACCTGCACGAGCGCCTGAAGCGCATCATCATCGGCTACAGCTACCAGGGCGAGGCCGTGACCTGCGCCCAGCTCAAAGCCGACGCGGCCATGGTCATCCTCCTCCGCGACACGATTCAGCCGAACGTGGTCCAGACGCTTGAGCACACGCCGGTGATCATCCACGGCGGCGCCTTCGCCAACATCGCGCACGGCTGCAACACCCTCTTCGCGACGAAAATGGCTCTCAAGCTCGCCGACTACACCGTTACTGAGGCCGGCTTCGGCTCCGACCTCGGCGCCGAGAAGTTCTTCGACATCAAGTGTCGCGTCGGCGGCCTCAAGCCCAACGTCGCGGTCATCGTCGCGACCGTGCGCGCGCTCAAGCACCACGGCGACGGCTCGCTCGAAGCCGGCTTCACGAACCTGGCGAAGCACATCGAGAACGTGCGCTGTTTTGGCGTACCGCCTGTCGTCGCCATCAACCGCTTCGCCGACAACACCGACGATGAGCTGCGCGCCATCGAGCATTGCTGCCGGGCGGCCGGCGTTCCCGTCGCCGTCTGCGACGCCTTCAACCAGGGCAGCGCCGGCGCCGAAGAGCTAGCCAGGGAAGTTATGAAAGTCGCCGGCGAGGGCTCTTCGTCGCTGCGGTTCCTCTATCCGCTCAAACTCTCCATCCGGGAGAAGATGGAGACGATTGCGACGAAGATGTACGGCGCGGCCGGCGTCGAGTACGACCGCAAGGCACTGGCGAGCATCGACCAGATCGAGAAGCTGGGCTTCGGTAACCTGCCGGTCTGTGTCGCCAAGACACCGGCGTCCCTCTCCGACACGCCGGGGCTGAAGGGCGTCCCCAAGGGCTTCACCGTTAGAGTGAACGAGGTTAGACTATCGGCCGGCGCGGGCCTCATCGTCATGCTCTGTGGTAGCATTGTCACCATGCCGGGCCTGCCGCGCGTGTCGGCGGCGGAGCTGATGCAGGTCGACTCCGACGGCCAGACCACCACTCTCGCCTAAGCGCCGACCACCTCACAGACCATCGAAGGGGACGCCAAGTGACCGAAGAACCACTCGCTGAACTCCCTGCCGCTGCGCCCGATCCCTCCGTCGACGAAACGTCGCCGCCCGCCCGTAGCCGCTTTCGCACAGCGCTCGAGCGGGGCGAGTTCGTCGTGACGCTGGAGGCGGTGCCCGCCGCCAGTCCCGGCGGACGCGGCGTCGATTCGCTCCTCCAGGACGCTCAGGACCTCGCCGCCGACGATCGCGTCCACGCCATGAGCCTTACCGACAACCCGGGCGGCGGCCATGCCATCATGCCCGTCGAGCTGGCGCAGGAGATACAGAGCGCCGGCCTCGACTGCATCGTCCACTTCACGTGCAAGGACCTGACGCGCAACGGCGCCATCTCTCGCAGCTACGCCCTGGAGCGAATGGGCCTGCGCAACATCCTTGCCCTTACCGGCGACTACCCGAAAGAGGGCTACTGGGGCCTCTCCAAGCCCTCCTTCGACCTCGACGCCGTGACCCTGGTCAAGCTGCTGCGGGACATGAACGAGGGGCTCGTCGACGTCGACCCGCGCAAGGGGACGTTGGCTCCGCCCTGCGACTTCTTCGTCGGGGCCTGCGTTTCGCCGTTCAAGTTCACCGAAGCGGAGCAGATGACGCAGTACTACAAGCTGCATCGCAAGCTCAACGCCGGCGCCCGCTTCATCATCAGCCAGCTCGGCTACGACATGCGGAAGGTGCAGGAACTGAAGCAGTACGTCGACCTGCACGGCATCGACGTCCCCGTCATTGGCAACGTATACGTCCTCAACGCCGGCGTCGCCCGCACGATGAACAAGAACCAGGTGCCGGGCGCCGACGTGCCCGACGCCCTGCTGAGCTACTTCGAGACGTTCCCCAAGGGTAAGGAGGGCCGGCCACGGTTCCTGGAGCACGCCGCGAAGATGTTCGCCATCGTCAGGGGGCTCGGCTACCAGGGCGTGCACCTGGGGGGCTTCGGGCTGAAGGTCGCAGAGGTGAAGGAGGTCATCGAGCGTGCCGACGACTTGCAGCCGTCCTGGCAGGACCACCTGCGGGAGATGGTCTACCCCATCGAGCCGAAGGAGCGCCAGTTCTACTACTTCGAGACCGACCCTGCGACCGGCCTCAACACGGCGACGCCCGTCGACCGCAAGAAGCTGCCGAACCCCGCTGGCGGCGCGCAGCTACAGTACCGAGCCATGAGCGCCTTACACGGCGCCTTCTTCCAGCCGAACACGCCCGGCTTCCGGCTCGCGCAGCGCGCCTGCCATGTCGCCGACGGCAACCGGCTCCTGAAGAGCACCGTCCACTGGGTCGAGAAGCTGTCGAAGGAAGTGACGGTCGACTGCCGCGAGTGCGGCGACTGCGCCCTGCCCCATCTGGCGTACCTATGCCCCGACTCCGCCTGTCCGAAGAACCTGCGCAACGGGGCTTGCGGCGGCAGCTTCCGCGGCAAGTGCGAGGTCTACCCAGACCGCGACTGCGTCTACGTGCGCGCCTACAATCGACTGAAAGCCGTCGGACGCGAGGAGGAGCTGCGCGACGGCCCGGTGGTCACGCGCGACTGGGAGCTGCACCGGCAGCCGTCGTGGTTAACGTATTTCCTCGGCCGCGACCACATGCACGTCGACGTCCCCGACGCCTGGAAGCCGAAACCGTCCGAGGAGTAGAGGCAGGCCGAGGCTTTCCAGCCTCGGCCAGGGGTTTCTTCTGTTCTGCGGGATGAATCCCGCAGCTTCCCCCCACGCTACCCGAGCGACGGGGAGTGTTGACGCGCGTGTCAGGACCGGCCCCTACGTCGGTTGCGCCTGCTGCGCGGCCTGCGCCTCCAGCGCCTTCTGCCGCTCCCGATACGCCTTGATGTAGCGCGCGCTGTACTCGTCGCGGCTCAGGAGCATGTCGGTGGCGAGCACCAGCGGCCGCACCTTCGCCACGTCGACGATCGGGCAGTTGACGCCGGCGCCGATGAGGAGCGCCAGGAACGTCGAGTTGATGACGTCGCGCTCCGGCAGCCCGAACGACACGTTGCTGACGCCCGCGGTCACGTTCTGCCCCAGCTCCGCGCGCACGCGCCGGATGGCCTCCTGGGTCGCCGCGGCGGCCGTGTGGTCAGTGGCGACGGTCATCACGAGGCAGTCGATAATCACGTCCTCCTGCGGGATGCCCATCGACACGGCGCGGTCGACGATCTTGTGGGCGATGGCGACGCGCCGGTCGACATCGGTCGGGATGCCTTCGTCGTCCATGGTGAGGGCGATGAAGGCGGCGCCGTACTCCTTGACGAGCGGCAGGAGCGAGGCCATGGCCTTCTCTTCGCCGGTGATGGAGTTGATGAGCGGCTTGCCCTTGTAGAGCTTGAGGGCGGCGTCGAGCGCCTCCGGGTTGTTGCTATCGATGCTGATGGGGACGTCGACGGCGTCCATGACCGTCTTGAGGGCGACGGGCAGCATCTTGACCTGGTCGAGCCCGGCGACGCCCACGTTGACGTCGAGGACGTCGGCGCCGGCCTCCACCTGGGCGATGGCCTCGCGGCGGACGACGTCCATGTCGCCTTCCATGAGGGCGGCGGCGAGCTTCTTCTTACCCGTGGGGTTGATGCGTTCGCCGATGAGGACGGTGGGTCCCTCGCCGATTACGACTTCTTTGGCAGCCGATGACAGCCTTGTCAGCATCGATCATCCTCCTGGCAACTGGGTGAAACGGGTCCAGTATAGGGCGAGGGACGGCGCGAGGAAAGGGTCGCCGGCGGTCGCGGGTTTGATTGAGTATTTGAATTCAACGTTTTTTCGCGGGGCTTTCATATTCGCGTTGTGATCGCTCAGATTCGAGGAAGTCGACCATTTTGTGCACGATCTCGGGCGTGAGGTTGGCATTGTGGACGAGTTTGGCGGTGGCGATGACGAGGGCCTGAAAGCGGATGTTTTCGCGGCGCCGCCTCTTCATGATGGCGAGGAAGATTGGGCGGATGTCTTCTCGGCTGACGACGGCCTGAAAGGCGGCGTCGAGCTGGGCGGAGTAGCGTCCGGACTTGAGGGCGTTAAGGTTGCCTCTGGGGGCTCCTGCGCCTTTGCGGAATCCTCCTCGGGGCATGTGGTCCCTCCGGTGGAGTTGCTGATCGGTGGGCTGAAGCCCGCAGCATTGTGATTGGGGAGTATCCTCTCGTTCGGGGCGGGCGGAAGCCCGCGGCACGATTAGCATCGTCGGCACCGCTGCCTGTACGCACGCCTCAAGGCTGAAGGCACGCACGGCGAGAGGCCCCGTGTGCGGGAGGACTGAAGTCCTCCCCTACATTTCGGGAGGAATACGGTCTATTTCCCACGCTCCTGAGGCGCACCTTCGGCCCTCCGTAGGCGGGTCTTCGACGTCCCACCCCAGGTGCGTTGTCGTCGAAGAGAAAGCCCTGTGTCCCGAACGTCCAGAGGCGAGCGTTGGCTAGGAGGCGACTATCACAGGTTGTCGGGGTCAGGATAGCAGGGTTGAGGCGGAGGTCTAAGGGGTTGGCGGCACTCGGAGGGTACGCAACCACTCCTTTGGCGACATTCGGTGGTCGCGGTTTGCCACTCGCCGCTCTCCCAGATAGGGATGGAGTATTGGCACCCCGCAGTTTGGCCGTACGCGCGCCTAGCTGTGGTGCGATAGTGCTGGGGGCCCCGATTGCTCAGGGCCCCCAAGCTGCTATTACTAACCGTTGTTTGCCTTACGGCAGGTAGCCGCCGTCACCGGTCCTCGGTGGTGTCACAGGCGGCACTACGGCCGGAGTGACGGGACCAGGGACGGTGCCGCTGCCGGGCGTGCAGGAGACGAGGATGTTCCCCTCGATGGAGTCGTCGTCCACGACGCTTACCAGTACCGTCACCCCGGCAGTTACGCCGGATAGCGGTGTGATCTTGCTCTTGGCGACGCCGTTGGCGTCGGTCTTGGCGATGATGGGTTCGGCTATTCCGAGGGCAACGACCTCAAAGCGGACGGAGTTGCCGGCGACAACC
>JALHUB010000068.1 GCA_022865685.1 Dehalococcoidia bacterium
AAGGTCCCAGAAGACGGCCTCATAGTTCGGATGGTAGTCGACGTGGCCGGAGAAAACGGCATTGCCGCCGTCGCCCGGATAGCCGCCCATGCCGGAGAAGGCTGAGAAGTCGTACCAGACGACGTCGAAGCGGCCGTTGGGTGCTCCCATCTGGCCGTCGCTGCCGATGCTGCGGATGGTCACAGGGGCGTCGACGCCAATGCTGGGTATCTTGAAACGCATGCTGCTCTCGGCGGCGGGGCCGTCGTTCGTGGAGCCGCCGGTTGACGCGGCGGGCGTTCCGGGCGCGGCGCCGGCCGCTTGCAGGGGCCCGACGGGCGTGGGCGTGATGTTGGGAGTGGGAGTGACGGTGACCGTCGCCGTGCTTCGCGCTGTCGGCGAGGCGCTCTGCCCCAGGACGTCGCCGGCGCCCTCAGAGCCGCCGCGAAAGGCGATGAGCCAGACGAGGAGACCGCACACGGCCAGCGCGGCGACACCTGTCGCCGGATAGACCAGCAAGGGCGAGCGACGAAAGAAGGCGTCCGTGCGATGCCACGTCGCGTTGAAGAAGGCGATCAGCCTACTCGAACTGCCCATACCACTCGCCTCATGTCATAGTTGCGCGTTGCGGGGTCGAAGTCGCCGGCGCACGTGATAACGGTCAGTGACTCCTCGGTGGTGGACGCCACGATCTCGTTGAACGAGGCAGCGGCAGGGTCCACGATGCGGTTCGACCGCGCGGTGTACTTGTACTCGCTGCCGTCGCGCAGGCGGACGGTGATCTCGTCGCCCTGCTTGACGTTGCGCAGGTCCCAGAAGACGGCGGGCCCGTACCCGTGGTAGTCGACGTGGCCGGCGAGTATGGTGTTGCCGCCGGCTCCGGGTCTGCCGCCGAGGCCCGGCAGGGCGGAGAAATCGTACCAGATCACGTCTTGCGGGCCGTCCGGCGAGGGCATCCGGCCATCGCGGTCGACGGCCTTGGGGGTGACCGGGGCGTCGACGCGGATCGCCGGTATTATCAAGCGCTCGATGTCGGCGACCGGCGTGGGAGAGGCGGTCTCGGTCGGGGCGGCGATGGCTTGCTCGAAACCGCTGCCGCTATCGTCGCCGCCGTTGAACGCGACGACCCAGACCAGGAAGGCGCAGACGGCCAGCACTGCCAGGCCCGCCGGCGGCACGGCCCAGCGGGGCAGACGGCGAAGCCTTCGCATCAGGCCGGCTCCGGCGCGCATGGCTGGACGGCCTAACCGGTGCGAGTCGCCCAGACCACGCGACGCTGGTCGTAGGAGCGAGTCGATGAGTCAAAGGTGCCGGCGCA
Organism: Dehalococcoidia bacterium; assembly: GCA_022865685.1. GTDB lineage: Bacteria > Chloroflexota > Dehalococcoidia > DSTF01 > JALHUB01 > JALHUB01. The sequence goes on from JALHUB010000068.1 coordinate 1,298, forward strand.
GGTGATCATCGTGAGCGACTCCTGGGGAGTGGACGCCACGATGTCGCTCCAGGTTGTCGATGAGGGCTCGACGGTGCGGTTCCACTGGACGGTGTACTTGTACTCGGTGCCGTCGCGGAGATGAATGATGATCTCCCCTCCGACTTCGAGCTTCCTGAGGTCCCAGAAGACGGCCGGCCCGTAGTTATGGTAGTCGACGTGGCCGGAGAGGACGGTGTTGCCGCCGACGCCGGGCCTGCCGCCGAGACTCGGGAATGCGGAGAAGTCGTACCAGGCGACGTCCTTGGGGCCTTCGGGGTTTTCCATCTTGGCGGCGCCGTTCGCATCGGTGGTCACGACGCGCATCGTCAGGGGTGCGTCGACGCCGATGGACGGGATCAGGAGGCGGTCGCCCTCCGCGCCGGGCACGGGGGCGTCCGGATTGGTGCCGGAGATGCCTTCTTGTCCCTGGCGGTTGGCGAGGTCTTCGCGGCCGAGCTGCTGCTGCTGGAGAACTGACTCATCGAGCAGCCCGGCGCTGTGGGCAGTCGGAGTTCCGGAAATCTTGGCTTGCTCGTCTTCTCCGCCTCCGCCGCCGAGCGCGATGCGTAGGGCGAGCAGGAGCACGAATATCGCCACCGCGAGAACGGGGGCGCCGACGAGAAAGAGGCGTCTTGGCGATACGGGCAATCCTGCAAAGAGGCGTCCTGGTGATACGGGCAATCTGGCAAAGAGGCGTACTAGTGACACACGGAATCTATTCATTTGCATACCTCGGTGGGAAAGAGCGCTGTCCTCCTCCGCCCTCAACTCTACCTAATTCTAACGCCAATCCCGTGAGGGTCAAGTTTCGCCTGGGGTTGGCCCTGCCGCGCGCCCGGGTCGTTGACTGTGAGTCCCAGACGGCGGCCCTCCGATATTAGCTGGGGGCCCCGATTGTTCAGGGCCCCCAAGCTGCTATTACTAACCGTTGTTTGCCTTACGGCAGGTAGCCGCCGTCACCAGTGATCGGTGGTGTGACTACTGGCGGTGTCACTGGCGGCGGTACTATCGGGACAGCCGGCTGGCAGGCGACGAGGACGTTCCCCTCAATGGTGTCGTCGTCCACGACCATCACGAGTACCGTCACCCCGGCAGTTACGCCGGATAGCGGTGTGATCTTGCTCTTGGCGACGCCGTTGGCGTCGGTCTTGGCGATGATGGGTTCGGCTATTCCGAGGGCAACGACCTCAAAGCGGACGGAGTTGCCGGCGACAACC
>JALHUB010000069.1 GCA_022865685.1 Dehalococcoidia bacterium
CAGACGCCTCGGCGGCGCTGCTGACGCGCTATCCGGAGGGACTGGCGCGGGCGCTGGAGAAGATCTCCTCCGATAAGGACCCGCTGGAGGCGGCGAACAAGGCGACGGCGCACTTGTACATCGCCAGTCCGCTGATGGAGCATCAGAGCTTCCTCAACAACCTCTTCTCGACGCACCCGCCGGTGGAGGAGCGGATCGCTATCCTGCGGGCGATGTAGCCACGTCCCCCAGAAATCGTCTTTGGCCTCACGTTTCCCGCCGGCCCCTCCGCGCGTACCAGCCGCCCGCCGCCAGCGCCACGACCCCTGCCGCCGCTCCCGCCAGCGCCGCGTACGGCGGAGACGACGAGCCGCTCCCCGTCGACGCACTGGGGAGCTCACCCTCGGGAAGCTCTGCGACGCCGCCAACAGCAGGAGCAACGGGAGTCACAGGAGCAGAGGACTCATACTCCGGCGAGCACGGACAGGCGTACCCCTTGGAGGCGCACGTGTTCGCGGCCATCAGCTCTTCGTCCCCAACGTCGATGTATCCGTCCTTGTTGACGTCGAAGATCGGATCCGAGTCCGAGGGCGGGATTACGCCGGCGACGCGCTCGCTGAGCAGACTCACATCGCCGGCGTCGACCGAGCGGTCGCCGTCGATGTCCATGATCTCCAGCCAGTCGGGGCAGCCGTCGCCGTCGTTGTCGCTCTTTATCGGCGAGGTGGCGTAGCCCTTCACCTCAAGGCCGTCCTCGATGCCGTCGCCGTCGCTATCCTTGTTATTGTCGCTTGAACCTATGACCATCTCCAGCGGGAGGGGGAGGCAGTCCCCGTCGCTGTCAGGGATGAAACCGAAGCTACAGGTGGGTTTGCTATTAGGATCGTTCGGGTTGGAGAGGAGACGGCACTCACCGCCGTCGACCACCCTATCGTCGTCGGTATCGGCCTTCAGCGGGTTGGTGGGGGCAAGGGGATTCCCGCACCCGTAGGACGACTCGATCGAGTCAAGGACCGCGTCGGCGTCGTCATCATCGTCGCAGGCGTCGCCCAGCGAGTCGGAAGTGGGGTTACTGGCGTACTCGCCGGGGATCGCCGTGCCGTTGGGCCGGACGCGATCCGTGTTGGTCTGGTCGGGGTTGTTGTTGTTCGGGCAGTTGTCCTTGTCCCCCGTCTTGGGTGGCCAGTAGCCGATGCCCGCGCAGATGCCGTCGTTGTCACCGTCGTTGTTCGAATCGTTGGGGCACACGTCGCAGACATCACCGAAGCTGTCGCCGTCGGCGTTGGCCTGGTCGTCGTTGTAGTCGTCCGGGCAGTTGTCGCAGGCATCACCCACGGTATCGTCGTCCCAATCCTCCTGGTCGGGGTTGTGGTCGTTCGGGCAGCTATCCACACCATCGAGCACTCCGTCGCCGTCAGCGTCTGGCTTCGGCGTAGGCGTAATCGTGGGCGTCTTCGTCGGCGTGTGCGTTGGCCTTGGCGTGCGGGTTGGCGGCGCATCATCGTACACTACCGCGTGAGCATGAGTCGTAGAATTGTCGGCGTTGCTCATCGAATAGATGCAGTAAGTCTTCTCGCCCGATGGTTGAGCTGTGAGAGTAATCCCCTCCGTATTCTTCTCGAAACAATCCACGTAGGTACTACCGGCATCGCAATCGACGTGGCCGCTTTCACGATAGACACAGAAGGCCTTCTCGTTCGGCATATCCCTCCAAGCCCGAGCGGCTTCATCCCACCATAGCTGGTGCTGGTTCCAGTGGAGGGCCACGATGGTATCGTTTGTAGGGGTCGGAAAGGAGTACCATGCGTCCAGGACGGCGGGCGGATGGTACAGCTTGTAGTAGTTGTTCGCGTCCAGCGCCGTTGCGTAGCCGACCCAGGAGCAGCCCTGCTCGGTCCGGTCCATTACTGTCGAGCCGTACGGGCAGCCATCGTACTCACCGGCGCCGAAGCTGTGCCCCAGCTCGTGAGCTATGTCGCGGTTCGTGTGCTGGGTATCATCCGAGAACAGGCCGGGCTGGAGCGCCACCCACGCGAATCCCAGCGAATGCCCTGGATAGTCGAGTTCGGCGATGTCGGGGGCTGTGCAGGCGTGGGGCCGTCTCCCGTTCTTTTCCGGGCACAAATTGAAGAAGTTATCCGTGGTCACCCAGACGTCGGCCAACCCGTCGCAAGCGGGCCACCACTGGAATAATCCGGGCCAGTTGGGGTCTGCCGTGTACCCGTGCGACTCTGTTAGCCGCACATGCCAGGTATAGACGGCGTACATCGTGGAGTTCGGGAACTGGTCTTGGGGGCTACAGACTTGAACGAGGTCTCCGTTCACGTACAGGCTCCCGATCCTGTCCTGCCGCAGGGCAAGCTGAAGACCTTGCCATTGGGCGCATAGTGGGTTATCGTCCGGGCACCAGTCGAGCGGGTTCCCCTCCACGTAAGGGTTGGCCAGCGCCGCCATAGCCCCCAGGACGGCGAACAGCAAACCGCCGATCGCGGAGGCGATTATCGTCTTCATCGGGCCACCTCCGCGCTGGCTGCGATCGAGTCAAGGGCGGCGTTCGCCTCCGCCTGCTCGACATGGCGTCCCAGCTCAATCGGGCGCGGCCCCTCCGGACTGTCTTCGAAGCGGAAGAAAAGCGATGAATGGGTTTGCGGATTGTAGACCGTCATTACCACGTTGGGGTGGTCAACGTCCGGCGCGAAACCCCAATCCACGATAACTGGGTAAAGGACCCTGAAATCACCGAGTCCCTCGGGAATCTGGAGGCGCACCCCGTCCTTCTCGAACACGCTTCCCGCTGGCGCCGGCTCGCCGAGCTCGTCAAAAGAAGGCGGGCTGCCGGGAGCGCGCGTCTGGACCGGAGCCGTCGGCGAGGTGTCATCCGGCATTGCAGTCGGTTCCAGTGGCGGCGTGGAGGTGGAATCTGGAGTGACGCTTGCCGATACCTCCGGCGTCGCTGCCGGCGCTGTCGGCGCCTCCTGACCGAAGGTGCGATGCACCGACACATAAGCCGCGCCGAAGGCTAGACAACACACCAGGGGGATGAGGACCGATTTGACCAGTGCCTGTTTCACTGTCAGCTCCCTCCTGTTTGCTACTCCCGAATCGTTCGGGACACCTGCTGATAGAAGATGACGGTTTGTGAGGCGCAGCGCCTTCTTAGCATACTACTACCGCCTATGTCAATAGGGGCTCGGATGCGGGATCGCTCACGCGGAAAGAATTGACGATCTTGTGTGGGAGTGGTAGTATGCTGGCCAAGAATCAAGATCTGCTACAAGGAGGTGCCCCGTGCGAGTCCTCAGCAAAATCATGCCGGTCTTTCTGTTGCCTATGCTTGCGCTATTCGTGGTCGCCGTGGCTCAGGCCCGGACGCCAACCCCCACTTCTGCGCCCATTTCCACCGCCACGCCCGTCCCGCCTGAGCCCGCGATATTTGACGTCATAC
>JALHUB010000070.1 GCA_022865685.1 Dehalococcoidia bacterium
AGACGAGAAGAAACTTAGCGCCAATCGACGGGGTTCATCTTCATTTAGCGCTATCGGCCCCGACGCCACGCACAGGGACGCTGACGGGGGAGCGGGGCTGAGGCGATTGGCGCTGGGGCGGTCCGTTTTCCGCGGGCCACACGGACGCGGCAACGGACGGGCTGCTCCAGCATCTGACCGCGGCCGCACAAGCGCCGCACTTGCACGCCGAGACTCGAAAGCCGTGCCTACCGGCAGCCAGGTCTCGGCTACGTGCGTCGAGATAGGCGTCCACTTCCTGCGGGCCGCAACGCCGTCCATCTCTCCCTCCTCTCGTCGCCTCTTGCCCGGGTAGAGAACGTAGGGCCGAATTCATGTATATTTAGTCAACAGAAAGTGCGTTTTCTTTTCCCCTGGAGGGGATGTTTATGTCAACTCAGAACGGCGCACTACTCGAAGTGCAGGCCGTCACCAAGAGCTTCGAAGGCCTGCGGGCCGTCAACGAGTGCTCGCTCCAGGTCCGCAAGGGCACCATTACCGGCCTCATCGGGCCGAACGGCGCCGGCAAGACCACGCTGTTCAACATCGTCACCGGCTTTCTGAAGCCCAGCTCCGGCCGCATCCTCTTCGCCGGCGGCCGCATCGACGGCCTGCCGCCGCACCGCGTCTTCGACCGCGGTATCGTCCGTACGTTCCAGATCCCGCGCGAGCTCAAGCAGATGACGGTGCTGGAAAACCTCATGCTTGTGCCGGCGGGCCAGTCGGGCGAGAAGCTGTGGAACCCGTGGCTGCTGCCGTTTCGCGTGCGACGCCAGGAGCGCGAGATCCGCGACAAGGCGCTCGACGTCCTGGAGTTCGTCAATCTCTGGCACCTGCGCCATGAGTACGCTTCGACGCTTTCCTCCGGCCAGAAGAAGCTGCTGGAGCTGGCGCGCACCCTCATGTGCGACCCGCAGCTCATCCTCCTCGACGAGCCCGGCGCCGGCGTCAACCCGACGCTGATGAAGAGCCTGGCCCTGCTCGTCGAGCGGCTGCGCGATGACTCCGGCATAACGTTCTTCCTGATCGAGCACGACATGGACCTGGTCGCGCGCCTCTGCAACCCGGTCATTGTCATGAGCAGCGGCGACAAGATCGCCGAGGGGACGCCGGAAGAGGTGGTGCACGACGAGCGCGTCCTGGAGGCGTACCTGGGAGGGCAGTACCGATGACGGTGGTCCTGGAGGCCGACGGCATCGTCAGCGGCTACGGCGAGGTGGACATTCTCCACGGCGTCTCGTTGCTGGTCGACGAGGGCGAAATCGTATCGGTCATCGGGCCAAACGGCGCCGGCAAGTCGACCCTGCTGAAGTCGGTCTTCGGGCTGCTCAAGCTGCGAAAGGGCAAGCTGCTCCTCGACGGCGTCGACGCCACAGGCCTGCCGCCGCAGAAGATGGTCCGCAAGGGCGTCTCCTACGTGCCCCAGAGCGAGAACGTCTTCCCATCGCTGACCATCCTCGAGAACCTGGAGATGGGCGCGTTCATCGGCGGGGACAATATCAAGCAGCGGCTGGAGGA
>JALHUB010000071.1 GCA_022865685.1 Dehalococcoidia bacterium
AGACCAGCACGATCGACACCACGATGGCGACGAACATCGTGGAGAAGCCCTGATTGATGTCCGAGGCGATGCCGCCGGCTTTCACGCTGATCCCGTTCGGCAACGTGAGCTTGTCAACGGCATTCTGCGCGTCTCCCGAGACCTTGCCCGTGTTGTCGCTAGTGATGTCGCCGGTGATTGTCGCCGCCGGCTTGCCGTCTACACGTGTGATGGTCGTTTGCTAGGTCACGGGCACGATGTTCGCTACGGAGTCAAGCCTTACGCCGCGGGCTATTTCCAGCGCGCCCAGCGTCTCCGCGCTGGTGATGTCGCCGCCGGAAACCACCAGGCTCACGCCGAGGGACCCCTGGCCGAGGTCCGCTGTGGTGATAGTGCCGCTGGACGATAGGTTGGCGATACTGTTGGAGATCTGCTGCGGCGTCAGTCCGGCTGCTGCAGCCTTCTCCGGGTCGACCTGCACCTCCAGCGTGGACTGAGCAGCAGCGAGATCGCTCGTGACGTTGGCGGTGTCGGGCACGGCCGCGACCGCCGCCCGCACCTGTTCCGCCGCGTCCGGCAGCGCGCTCGCCGCCGCATCGCTTGCAGCCGAGACGGTTATCGAGATGCCGGACGAGCCCATGTGGGCGTCCGCAGCGGAAACGGACATGTTGTCGCTGTTCGGGACCTGCAGGGCGATCAGGTCGCGGAGCTGGGTCGCGACCGGGTTCTTGTCCGGCCCGCTCTTCGCCAGCTCGATGGTGATGCTCGCGCTGTTGGCGCCCTTGCCGGAGATGATGTTGCTGAGGGCGCCCAAGTCGCCGGCGGTGCCGTTGATCACAGTCTGATAGCGGTCGACCCTGAAGTTCGACAGTAGCTTCTCGACGGGCTCGGCCTGCTGGAGCACGGCGTCCTGGGTCTCGCCGGGACGGGCGTTGACCGATACCGTCACGGTCTTCTGACCGGAACCGGGCAGGAACTGGACGGGCAGTCGCGGGACGAGTGCCAGGCTGCCGACGAGCAGCGCGGCGGCAACGCCGAGGGTGATCCAGCGGTGCCCGAGCGCCCAGCGCAGCACGGGCGTGTACACCTTCGCCAGGGGAGTGTCGCCCGGGCCTGCCTTCTCACGCACTTTCACGCGGCCGGCGATGGTGAAGCGGGTGAGCGCCGGAATAACGGTCACGGCCACGAGGAGCGAAGCCAGCAGGGCGAACACGACGGCGAGCGCGAATGAAAAGAAGAGCTGGCCGATGATGCCTCCCACGAGGCCAAGCGGCAGGAAGACGGCGCACGTTGTCGCCGTGGCCCCGGTGATCGCGATACTCACCTCGCGGGCGCCGTTGACGATTGCGGGGAAGGTCTTCTCCCCCTTCGCCATATGCCGGTAAATGTTCTCGAGGACCACGATGGAGTCGTCGATTACGCGGCCGATGGCGATGGTAAGGCCGCCCAACGTCATTATGTTCAGCGAGTAGCCCAGGCGGTCGAGCAGCACGACGGCCGTTATCACGGAGAGTGGTATCGAGACGGCCGTTACGAGCGTCGTGCGCCAGTTGGCGAGGAAGAGAAAGACGATGATGATCGCAAACAAGCCGCCGATGAGCCCGTCTCGAACGACACCGTTGATTGAACTGGTAATAAAGGTAGACTGGTTAAAGAAGACGCTGAAGGAGGCGCCCTGAGGCAGCGCAGGCTTGATCTTGTCCAGCTCCGCGGTAACCTCATGAGCAACTTGGACCGTGTTGGCATCCTTCGCTTTGACCACCTGAATGCTTACGGCCGGCTGGCCGTCGGTGCGGCTGGCCCCGTTTGGGGCGGCCGACGCTTCGGCGACGGTCGCGATGTCGCCCAGGCACACCACCGTCGCGGGCACGCCGGCGGTCGGCGTCGTGCGGATGCCGATGCTGCGGATATCGTCCAGGCTCTTGTAGACGGCGACGGTCTCGACGGGCAGGACGGTGTCGCCGGTCGCGAGCTGGCCGGAGGGGAGGATGACGTTGTTGGCCTGCAGCCCCTGCGCCACCTGGTCGTAGGAGAGGCCGCTATCGAGCAGCTTCTGGCGATCGAGGGTGATGACGACCTGGCTGAGCGCGCCGCCGCTCACGGAAACAGACGCGACGCCGTCCAGCTTCGTCAGGTTGGGGACGACCTGGGACTGAGCAAGCTGATACAGATCCGCCTGGCTGAGGTCGCCCTGCAGGCTGAACGTG
>JALHUB010000072.1 GCA_022865685.1 Dehalococcoidia bacterium
CGTGAGGCCGAGCGACTTCGCCCCGTCGAGGTCCAGCACCCGCACGCCCTCTACAGGCAAGTGCTGCCGGGCATCATCCAGGCGCCTGCCGACTACCTGCTGGCGATGGCTCGAAAATCGTCGCTGTGGCCGATGACGTTCGGGCTCGCCTGCTGCGCCATCGAGATGATGTCGGCCTACATGTCGCACCATGACCTCGACCGATTCGGCATCGTTCCCTGGGCGTCGCCGCGCCAGGCCGACGTGATGATCGTCGCCGGCACGGTGACGAAGAAGATGGCGCCCTCGGTCAAGCTGCTGTACGAGCAGATGCCGAACCCGAAGTGGGTCGTCGCCATGGGCTCCTGTGCGACGAACGGCGGCCCCTACACGCGCTACGACAGGGTAGTGCAGGGCGTGGACAAGCTCGTTCCCGTGGACGTGTACGTGCCCGGCTGCCCACCGCGGCCGGAGGCGCTCATCGACGGCCTCATCGCCCTCCAGGAGAAGATCATGCGGGATCGGGGGTCGATTGGATGACGTTGCCGCATGAGGGGCCGCAGGAGGCACCGATCGTCCCTCCGCCGCCGGGAACCATCGCCGACCTATTCCAGGAAGCCCTGCCTGACATCGAGTTCACGGCTACGCAGGGCGCGGTCGACGTGATCCTGATCGTCGCGCGAGAGGATGTGCCAGGCGTCCTCCGGACGGCGAAGGACGATCCGAGGCTCGACCTCAAGTACCTCCGCTGTCTGCTCGGCGTCGACCACATGGACGGCGGGCTGGAGGTCGTCTACCAGCTCTACTCCTTCACCCACAAGCACGGCGTGACCATCAAGACGCGGCTCCCGCTGGACGACCCGCGAGTCGCCTCCGCGGCGTCGATCTGGAAGGGCGCCGACTGGCTGGAGCGGGAGACGGCGGAGATGTTCGGCATAACGTTTGAGGGGCATCCGAACCCTGTGCCGCTCCTGCTGCCCGACGACATGACGGACCACCACCCGCTGCGCAAGGACAACCCATTCGCGCAGATGGAGGAATGGCAGGGGCTGCGCCTCGGCGCCGAGGCGTCGAAGGCCGGCCACATCCCTGCCGGCTACGAGAGTATCGCCGGCGAGGGCGGCGAGGAGGACGGCGGCTGATGCTGACGGACCAGGAGCGCGAGCTGGAGACGCTCGATATACACGTCAACGTGGGGCCGCAGCACCCGGCGACTCACGGAGTCTTCCGCATGGTCCTCACCGTCAGCGGCGAGAAGGTCGTCGACGTCGTGCCACACATCGGTTACATGCACCGCGGCGCCGAGAAGCTGTCTGAGGGCATGGACTACCGCCAGGCGCTCATCTACCAGGACCGCACGGAGTACCTGGCGCAGTTCAACGCCGAGCTGTGCTACTGCCTGGCGGTGGAGAAGCTGGCGGGGCTGGAAGTGCCCGAGCGGGCGGAGTACATCCGCGTCATCCTTACCGAGCTCAACCGCATCACCAGCCACTACATGTTCGTCGGCGCCTTCGCGACCGATATCGGCGTCTACGGCACGGCCTTCACCTACGCCTTCCGCGAGCGCGAGTACATCCAGGAGATTTTCGACGCCGTCAGCGGCGACCGCATGATGTACGGCTACTTCCGGCCCGGCGGCGTCGTCTGGGACGTGACGGACGACTTCAAGGACCGCGTGCGCTGGGTCTGCGGGCAGACGCGCGTCGGAATCGACGACATCGACCGGCTGCTGACAAAGAACGAGATCTTCCTCACCCGCTGCCTCGACATCGGTGTCATCTCGAAGGAAGACGCCATCGACTACGGCCTCTCCGGCCCCATGCTGCGCGCCTGCGGCCTGCCCTTCGACCTGCGCCGCGCCGAGCCGTACTCCATCTACGACCGCTTCCAGTTCGACATCCCGACCGGCACCCGCGGCGACGTGTACGACCGCTACCTGGTGCGGATGGAAGAGATGCGGCAGTCGGTGCGGATTGTCGAGCAGGCGCTCGAGGAGATGCCGGACGGGCCAATCATGCCGGAGAAGGCGCCGCGCCGCCTGCGCCTGCCGCCGGGCGAGGTGTACATGCGCACCGAGAACCCTCGCGGCGAGTACGGCATCTACCTGGTCTCGAAGGGCGGCGAGAAGCCCTACCGGCTCAAGATCCGCTCCTCCTGCCTCAGCAACCTGACGGCACTGAAGCAGATGGTGGTGGGCCACTACGTCGCCGACGCCGTAGTGATCCTGGGCTCCGTGGACATCGTCCTGGGAGAGGTGGACCGGTGAGCGCGCTGGAGTCATTTTTCGACAACGTCTGGGTCGACGCCCTCTGGCGGCTGCTGGCCGTCCTCGGCCTGATGGTGATCGTCGTGCTGGCGCTGACTTATGTCGAGCGCAAGTTCATCGCCCGCATCCAGATGCGCCTCGGCCCGATGCGCACCGGCCCGTATGGCATCATGCAACCCATCGCCGACATGGTGAAGATCCTGCTGAAGGAGGACCTGCGTCCCGCCAGCGCCGACCGCATCGCCTTCGAGCTGGCGCCGTTCCTCGCCTTCGTACCCGTCTTCCTGACGCTGCTGGCCCTGCCGTTCACGGCGAAATGGGACGTGCGTGTGCTCGACCTGGGGCTGCTCTATTTCATCGCCGTGTCCGGCCTCACCGTGCTGGGCTACGTCTTTGCCGGCTGGGCATCCGACAACAAGTACGCGCTTATCGGCGCCCTGCGAACGGCGGCGCAGCTCATAAGCTACGAGGTGCCGCTGGTCCTGGCCGTGCTGGCGCTGTCGATGCTGGCAGGCTCCCTCAACCTGGTCGACATCGTCGAGAAGCAGGGGCGCGTACCGTTCATCGTCTGGCAGCCGCTGGGCTTCTTCCTCTTCATGGCAGCGGCCGTCTCCGACCTGTCGCGCCGCCCCTTCGACGTTGCGGCCGCGGAGTCGGAGGTCGCCGGCGGGCCCTGGATCGAGTTCAGCGGCATCCGCTGGAGCATCCTTTACGCCCTCACCGAGTACACGAACATGTTCGCGCTCTGCGTGCTGGGGTCGCTCATCTTCCTCGGCGGCTGGGACTGGCCGCTGGGACTGAAGTGGGGCTGGTGGTGGCAGCTCGCGCTGATCTTCACCAAGACGAGCGTCCTGATCCTGGTAGTGATGTGGGTGAACGCGACGTTCCCGCGCATCCGCGTCGACCAGCTCATGTCGCTCTGCTGGAAGCTGCTGCTGCCGCTGGCGTTCGTGCAGATCTTCCTGAACGGCCTGATCCTGGTCTACGGCTGGCCGGACTGGACGTTCTTGCTGACCTCGGGATTGGGTCTCGCCGCCGCCGGCTACATCATCTACTCGGTCATTCCGGTCGGGGCGCCGTCGCGCATAGTGGCGAGGAGCAACGCCTGATGCTGGGAGTGCTCAGAAGCCTGACCGAAACGCTCCGGACGATGGCCCGCAAGCCGGTGACCATCCAGTATCCGACGGTGCATCGCGAGTTATCAGAGCGGGAGCGCGGCTACCCGCTGCTCCTCTGGGACAGCGAGACCGGCGAGCCGTTTTGTGTCGGCTGCCACGCCTGCGAGCGCGCCTGCCCGACGGAGTGTATCTCCGTCATCATGAAGGACAACCCGCTCGCCGCCGAGGGCAAGAGCAAGCGGCGCAAGATTGTCGATCAGTTCCTGCTCGACTACGGGCGCTGCATTCGCTGTCGCATCTGCGTCGAGACGTGCAACTTCAGCGCGATAGCCATGAACAACACCTGGGACGGCCAGGAGATGTCGCGCTACGACCGCGGCGAGCTTGTGATGGACCTGGAGCAGTTGCTGGCCAAGTCGAAGGCGGGCGAAATTACCCCCTGGGTAGCGCCATGACGGTGACAGAGGTCATCTTCTATTTCATCGCCGCCGCGACCGTTCTCGGCGCATTCGGCGTCGTCGCGACGGGGAAGGTGGCGTATGCCGCCCTATCGCTCGTCTTCACGCTGCTGGCAGTGGCGGCGCTGTACATCCTGCTGGCGAGCGAGTTCCTGGCGCTGGTGCAGGTTCTCCTCTACGCCGGCGGTGTCGCCGTGTTGCTGCTCTTCGCCCTCATGCTGACGCGCGCGCGGGAACTGGTGCCGGTACTCGACGGCGCACAGAAGCCGTTCGCGGCCGTCGCGGGGCTGAGCCTGATGGGCGTGCTCATATCGATGGTCTTCCTGACGACGTGGCCGCGCAGGGCCGACGAACCGACTCTGATCAACTTCAACGCCATCGGCGACAGGCTGTTCCGCGACTTCGCGCTGCCCTTCGAGGTCGCTTCGCTGGTGCTACTGGTCGCGCTCGTCGGCTCGATCGTGCTGGCTCGCACCGAGGAGGAGGAAGAGGAATGATACGGCTGGAGAGCTTCCTCGTCCTCAGCGCCATTCTGTTTTCGCTCGGCGTCTACGGCGTCCTGGCGCGAAGGCATGCGGTGCTCATCCTGATGTCGGTGGAGCTGATGCTGAACGCCGCCAGCATCAACATGGTCGCCTTCGCGGCCTATACGTCGCCGGAGCGATTCACAGGCATAATCTTCGCGATTTTCATCATCACCGTCGCCGCAGCGGAGGTCGGGCTGGCGCTGGCGATAGTCCTGCGCATCTTCCGCAACCGCACGACGGCGAACGTCGACGAGGTACATCAGCTCAAGTGGTAACGACGATGCATCTTCGAACGAGGGAGACGGCGGCATAGCGATGGGCATGGAGCAGGCCTGGCTGATTCCCGCCATACCGGCCGCCGCCGCGGGAATCCTCATACTCTTCGGCAAGTACCTGCCGCGGAAGGGCGACTGGCTCTCGGTGCTCGCCATAGGGACCTCGTTCGTGCTGTTCTTCTTCGTCCTCCACGACCTGACGGACGCCCTGGCGCGCGGCGGCGAGTTCACGGCAGTGCACTCCGGCCGCGAATGGGTCAGGATTGGCAGCTTCAACCTGCGCATCGGCTTCCAGGTCGACCAACTCGCGGCGGTGATGCTGGCGGTTGTCAGCTTCATCAGCCTGATGGTCCAGGTCTACTCGCTGGGCTACATGAAGGGCGACAAGCGCTACGGCTGGTACTTCGCCGTCCAGTCGCTGTTCGCGGCGGCGATGCTGACGCTCGTCCTCGCCGACAACTTCCTGCTGCTGTACTTCGCCTGGGAGGGCGTCGGGCTCTGCTCCTTCCTACTCATCGGCCACTACCATGAGCGACGCTCCGCGGCGGAGGCAGCGAAGAAAGCGTTCATCACGACGCGCCTCGGCGACGTTGGTCTGCTGATCGGCGCCATTCTGCTCTATCGCTCCGTCGGCACGTTCGACATGTCGACGATCTTCGACGCCGCGCGCTCCGGCCAGATCGACCACGCCTACCTTACGGCGGCGGTGCTCCTGATCCTGCTCGGCGCGATGGGGAAGTCGGCGCAGTTCCCGTTCCACGTCTGGCTGCCGGATGCCATGGAAGGCCCGACGCCCGTCAGCGCCCTCATCCATGCCGCGACGATGGTTGTCGCCGGCGTCTACCTGGTAGCGCGAACGATGCCGCACTTCCAGGTGGTCGACGGGACCCTCGTGGCGGTGACGGCGGTTGGCCTGATAACGACGTTCATGTCGGCGGCGATGGGCCTGGTGATGACGGACATCAAGCGCGTCGTCGCCTACTCGACGCTGAACAGCCTGGGGCTCATGTTCATCGCCCTCGGCGCGGGCTCCGTGACGGTCGCGCTGCTGTACGTGTTCACGCACGCCTTCTTTAAGGCGCTCCTTTTCCTCGCCTCCGGCTCCGTCTATCACGCGACCGACGAGCTGGAGGTGACGCAGATGGGCGGGCTGGCGAAGAAGATGCCCGTCACGGCCGCTGTCTTCACGCTGGGCGCCATGTCGATGGCCGGCCTGGTCCCGCTCGCCGGCTTCTGGAACAAGGACGAGCTTTTGCTCTCGACCTTTGAAAACCACAACATCTTCGTCTACCTGGCCGTGCTGGTCAGTGTGCTGATAACGGCGCTCTACATGACGCGATTGGTGCTGCTGGTCTTCACGGGCAAGCCGCGCAACGAGCACGTCTATGAGCATGCGCACGAGCCGGGCCCGGCGATGAAGTTGCCGCTGCTGCTGCTGGGCGTGCTGACGGTGTTTGCCGGCTTCGTCGTCTTCGACGGCGTGGGACGCCTTATGGGGCTTCCCGGCGGCTTCGGCGAGTTCGTCTTTACGCACGAGCCGGAGGTGTTCCGCATCAACGCCGGCGTCACCGCATCGTCGATTCTGCTCGTGCTTGTCGGGATTGCCGGCGGCTTCTACTTCTGGGGCGGCGCGGCGGAGAGGGCGAAGGCGGTCGGCGAGAAGATGCCACAAGTCTACAGCCTGCTCCGCAACAAGTTCTACATGGACGACGCCTACCAGTGGGTTATCGACCGCGTGGTGCTCGTCGTTGCGGGCGTCGTCTCCTGGTACGACCGCGTGATCGTCAACGACACCGGCGTGAACGGCACGGCCGACGCGACGCGCTTCAGTGGCTTTCTTCTGAAGTTCCATGAGACGGGACTGATGCCCAACTACGCCCTGCTCATGACGGTCGGTGTCGTCGTGCTGGCTGTTATCGCGTTCATCGTGGGCACTTAAGGGAGGACAGCAGAGGCTAGATGCCGCACAACTACCTGCTCCTGCCGCTGATAGCCCTGCCGCTGGCGACGTCGCTGGTGCTCCTCGCCGTGCCCTCGCGCTACGCGAACGTCGTGCGCTACATCGCCGCGGCGTCGAGCCTGGCGCTGCTCGGGCTATCGCTGTACGTCTTCTTCGCCTACCAGTTCGGCGACGGCGACAGCGTGATCCAGTTCGAGGGGCGCTGGCCCTGGCTGGAGAACGTCGGCTTCCTGGGCGCGAACGGGATCACGCTACACCTGGGCGTCGACGGCATCTCGGCGCCGATGGTGCTCCTGAACGGCATCGTCGCCTTTACGGGCGTGCTGATCTCCTGGAAGATCGACTATCGCACCAAGGACTTCGTCGTCCTCTTCTTCGCGCTGGTGGCGGGCGTCTTCGGCACGTTCATCTCGCTCGACCTGTTCTTCTTCTTCTTCTTCTACGAGCTGGCCGTGCTGCCCATGTTCCTGCTCATCGCCGTTTGGGGCGCCAGCAGCCGCTTCCCGACCTTCGTGCGGACGAAGGAGTACGGCGCGATGAAGCTGACGCTGTATCTTGTCGCGGCGAGCGTGCTCGTCTTCGTCGGGATCTTCGCCATCTTCGTGAAGGCGAACATTGGCACGTTCGACCTGCCGGCGCTGTACAACGTCCAGTTCTCGGAGGGCTTCCAGAAAGCCGTCTTCCCGGTGTTCGTAATCGGCTGCGGCGTGCTGGCGGGCCTGTGGCCGTTCCACACGTGGTCGCCCGACGGCCACGTTGCCGCGCCGACGGCCGTCAGTATGCTCCATGCCGGCGTCCTGATGAAGCTGGGCGCCTTCGGTATCATCCGCCTGGGCATACAACTCCTGCCCGAGGGGGCGCAGTTCTGGATGCCGGGCGTGATGGTGCTGGCGACGACAAATGTCATCTACGGCGCCGTCTCGGCGATGGCGCAGCGCGACTTCAAGTACATGGTTGGCTACTCCAGCGTTAGCCACATGGGCTACGTGCTGATGGGCCTGGCAACGCTGAACCCGATCGGCGTCAACGGCGCCGTGCTCCAGATGTTCTCTCACGGCATCATGACGGCCCTCATGTTCGCCATGGTAGGCGCCGTCTACGACCAGGCGCACGTCCGCGACATGTCGGTCTTCGGCGGGCTGGCGAACAAGATGCCGCGCTTCACGGCCTTCTTCGCCGTTGCCGGGCTGGCGTCGCTGGGGTTGCCCGGGCTGTCGGGCTTCGTCGCCGAGTTCCACATATTCGTCGGGACATTCCACACCTATCCGGCATTCGGCGCCCTGGCGATCTTCGGCGCTGCGATAACGGCGGCCTACATCCTGCGAATGCTGGCGATGGCCTTCTTCGGCCCCTTCAACGAGAAGTGGTCGAAGCTGAAGGAGATGAGCCGCTGGGAGCAGGCGGCGGGCGCCATCCTGATCTTCTTCTTGCTGTTCATGGGGCTCTGGCCTGCCCCCTTCATCGACCGCATCTCTAGCACGGTGCTGACGTTGGTGGCGCTGAAATGAACCTGGACTACTCGCTGCTGATACCGGAGTACCTGCTGGCCGCGCTGGCGGCGGTTGTGATAGCGCTCGGCCTCTACGACACGCGACGCGCCCGCACGTACCTGCCGTACGTATCGGCGGGCGGACTGGCCGCGATCCTTGTCGTGTCGCTGTTCTACATCAACAAGGGGCCGCTCGACTTTGCCGGCCTCGTCCAGATCGACAACTACACGACCTTCTTCCGCGTACTGTTCATCGGCATCACCGCCGTCGTCTGCCTGGCGTCGGCGCACTTCGTCCGCGACCGCCTCCGCCACGCCGGCGAGTACTACGGCCTGCTCATCCTGTCGACCATCGGCGCCATCTACATGGCCGCCGGCCGTGAGCTGATAACCGCCTACATCGCCATGGAGCTGCTCAGCTTCAGCCTGTACGTGCTCGTCTCCTTCGCCAAGATGGATGCGAAGTCGAACGAGGGCGGCATGAAGTACATGCTGCTCGGCGCGTTCTCTTCGGCGCTGTTCCTGTACGGCCTGAGCCTGATTTACGGCGTGGCGGGCTCGACGTCCTACGCCGACATCAATGCGGCGCTGAGCAACGGCGTCGGCGATTTCGGCATCGCGATGCTGATGGGGCTGGTGCTGATAATCGCCGGCATCGGCTTCAAGGTGTCGGCGGTGCCCTTCCACATGTGGGCGCCGGACGCCTACGAGGGCGCGCCGCTGCCGATCACGGCCTACCTGTCGGCGGCGTCAAAGGCGGCGGGCGTGGCGCTGCTGCTGCGCTTGTTCACAGAGGCGTTCCTGCCGGTGCTGAGCGACTGGCGCTGGATGATCGCGGCGCTGGCGGCGGCGAGCATGACGCTGGGCAACCTGGTCGCGATCCAGCAGCACAACATCAAGCGCCTTCTCGCGTACTCGAGCATCGGGCAGGCGGGCTTCATGCTCATGGGCATCGCCGCCCTTTCGGAGATGGCGGCGAGCACGCTCGTGCTGCACCTGACGGGCTACGTCATCACCAACCTGGCAGCGTTCGTCGTCGTCATCGCCTTCTACAACGCCAGCGGCAAGGACGAGATTGCCGACTACCGCGGCCTCGCGGAAAGGGCGCCCTTCCTGGCGCTCTCGCTAACGGTTGCACTCTTCTCGCTGGCGGGCATGCCCCTGTTCGCGGGCTTCGCGACGAAGTTCCTGCTGTTCCAGGCGGTGGCCAAGGAAGGCCTGCTATGGCTCGCCGCGCTGGCCGTCGTCAACAGCCTGATATCGCTCTACTACTATTTGCTGGTCATCAAGCAGATGTACGTGGGCGAGACAGAGGAGAAGGTGCGCCTGCGGGTGCCGGCTGGCGTGAACGCCGTCATCGTAGCCCTGGTCATCGGCGTGTTCGTCGTCGGGCTGTACCCACAGCCTCTGTTCAAGGCGACGGACAACGCTGTACACGCCGTCTTCCCGACGACCGCGGCGAAGCAAGCACACGACACGGGCTCTTCGCCGTCCGAGTCGCCCTTGCCGGGCCGCTGAGCCTTCGTTTCGACCGCGGGTTTCGCCGCTAGAGAATCGGCAGATAGCGCTGCAGCTCGTAGTCAGTAACCTTCGTGCGGTAGGCGTCCCACTCTATCTTCTTGTTGGCGATGAGCGACTCGAAGACGTGGTCGCCAAGACAGCGGCGCAGAAGATCGCTCGGCTCCGCCATCTCGATCGCCTCGATGAGACTGCCCGGCAGGACGTCGATGCCGCGTGCCTTGCGCTCCGCTTCCGTCATGTGAAAGACGTTCTCCTCAACCGGGTCGGCCAAAGGATACTCCTTCTCGATCCCTTCCAGGCCGGCCGCAAGCATGGCGGCGAAGGCGAGATACGGATTGCAGGCCGGGTCCGGCGAGCGGTACTCGATGCGTGTCGCCGTCTCCTTGCCCGGCTTGTACTCGGGGACGCGAACCATATCGGAGCGGTTGCGACGCGCCCAGGTGATATAGCAGGGTGCTTCGTAGCCGGGCACGAGCCGCTTGTAGGAGTTCACCCACTGATTGGTGACTAGCGTTATCTCGCGGGCGTGACGGAGCAGGCCGGCGATGTACGCCTTGGCGAGCGCCGACAAATGGTACTCGTCGTTCGTGTCGAAGAAGGCGTTGCTCTTGCCCTTGAAGAGCGATTGATGCACGTGCATTCCCGAGCCGTTCTGGCCGGCGATGGGCTTCGGCATGAAGGTGGCGTACACGCCGTGGGAGAGGGCGACCTCCTTGACGACCAGCCGGTACGTCATGGCGGCATCGGCCATCGAGAGAGCGTCCGCGTAGCGCAGGTCGATCTCGTGCTGACTGGGGGCGGCCTCGTGATGGGAGTACTCGACACCGATACCCAAGTCCTCCAGGTAGAGGATGGTATCGCGGCGTAGGTCGGTCGCCACGTCCAGCGGCGTGAGGTCGAAGTAGCCGCCCTGATCGAGCGGTTCCGGAGAATCGACGCTCTTGAAGTAGAAGTACTCCAGCTCCGGGCCGACGTAGAAGGTGAAACCCAGGTCGGCGGCGCGCTTGATGTTGCGCTTCAACACGTAGCGCGGGTCGCCCGCGAAGGGCGTGCCGTCGGGAAGGTGGATGTCACAGAACATGCGGGCTGTGCCTATCTCGCGCGGCCGCCAAGGTATGATAGCGAAGGTCGAGGGGTCTGGCACCGCCACCATGTCGCTCTCATCGATACGGGCGAACCCCTCGATCGATGACCCGTCAAAGCCCATCCCCTCCTCCAACGCACCCTCGAGCTCTTCGACGGTGATCGTGAAACTCTTGAGCGACCCCAGGATGTCGGTAAACCAAAGGCGAATGAACTTGATTTTCTGTGCCTTGCAGGTTTGGAGCACGTAGTCCTTGTCTTTGCCGTTTGTCGCCATACCTCTCTCCTTCCGATAGTAGTTGTCCGGGCGGGCGCTATTCGACGCCCTTATCTTCCGGTTCGCTTGCCTGCTGGGGGTCTCTCTACGGCCCCGACGCCGTTTGTGCTCTGATTGCGTCCATTATAGCTGGCACCCGCGGGCCGCGGAACCGTGAGGTCCGCAACCTCCAGGACGCTCAAGCCCTGGAATGCGTAGGCTCGCTCTCCATGCTGCGACATGTCGAGACCGATCTTCTCCTCTTCCTCGGAGACCCGCAGCCCGAGGACGAGGTCCAGGACACGGAGGATCACGAGCGTCGCTATGAGCGAGTAGCCAAGGGTAACGCCGACCGCCGCCGCCTGCGCGCCGAGTTGACCGGGGTTCCCGTGGATGAGGCCGTTGGCGCCCGCCGAGTTCACCGCGACGGTCGCGAAGATGCCGGTCGCGAGAGCGCCCCACGCTCCACCGACGCCGTGCACGCCAACGACATCGAGCGTGTCATCGAGGTGGAGGCGATGACGCAGTTGGACGGCCATGTAGCAGAACGCACCCGCGCCGGCGCCGATGGCTATGGCC
>JALHUB010000073.1 GCA_022865685.1 Dehalococcoidia bacterium
GTTGCCGTCTCCGTCGTCGCGAGGGTAGAAGTAGCCGGAGTATATCCAGTTGCCGCAGGCGGTAGTCCCCGGGTCAGCAGCGCTGGCGATCTTGGAGAACGAATCCAGGACGTCGCCTTTCTTTGCGAGCACGGCGCCGGTCGAGTCCTTGACGTCGTCAACGGCGTAGCCGTTAATCTCGCGGGCCACCAGCTCAGCATCCGGCTGGTCACCATAGTCCCAGACGAGGTTAACGATAGGGGCATCTTTGGGGTCGGAAGAGGCGGCGTAGGCGCTCTTTAGCCCCTTGCCGAGCTGGTTAAGGATCCAGAGGTCCTCTTGGGCGTCGCCGGGCGGCTCTGCCGCCTTCGACCGCCACTGGATGCGGCGCCCGCTCGTCGAGATGCTGCCCGGCTTCTCGATGGCGTCGGCGGCCGGCAGCAGGAACACCTCTGTCTGAATGTCGGCGGGGTTAACGCCGGGGCCCTTCCAGAAGCCGGCAGTCTCCGTCTCGAACAGGTCGACTGCTACAAGCCACTCGAGTTTCTCCAAAGCCTTACGCTCGAGGCGAGAGTTGGGTCCGCCCACGGCCGGGTTCTGGCCCATGCAAAAGAGCCCCTTGATCGTGCCCGCGTACATCGCCTCGAAAAGACTGATCCAGGAGTAGTCGCCGCTGGTCTTAGGAACGTATTGGTAAGCGTAGTTGTTGTCGGCGCCGGCTGCGTCGCCATACCAGGCCCGCATGAGGGACCTGAAGAACGCCGGTCCGGCGGACCAGTAGCTCGTCTTGCTGTAGCGCTTGGAGTACGTTTGGAAGTCCACCTCTTTGTCGTTTGGGGTGCCCAGGTAGCCGGTCAGCTTGTCGTAGAGTAGTCCCATGTCCGTCGAGCCCTGCACGTTCGACTCGCCTCGAAGGGCACTGATGCCACCGCCGGGCATTCCGATGTTGCCCAGCAGTAGTTGGAGGAGAGATATCGCGCGGACGTTCTGCGTCCCGACCGTGTGCTGTGTCTGTCCCATGGCGTAGAAGATGGCGCCCGTCTTATCCGGTGTGGAGCAGCCGCCACAATACATGTCGGCGACTTTGAGGAAGTCGGCCTGCGGTGTGCCGCAGATACTCTCCACCATCGCCGGCGTGTAGCGCGCGAAATGGTTGGCGAAATGCGCGAAAACGCAATTAGGGTCGTCGAGGCTGGCCGCCTGCTTGGGTACGGTGACCTGCGTATCGACCTGTCGTTGCTCGCCGGTCTGGGGGTCTTTCTGCGTGACGGTTACCGTCTTCGTCTCGGTCTGATATTGCCACGTCTTGGTGTCGTAGGTCTTCTTCTCGGAGTCGAAGCCGGAGAAGACGCCGTCGAGCTCGGCGGGGCCTTTGAAGTCGGGATGGATGAGGGCGAGGGCGTTGGTGTAGTACTGGATGTAGTCGAGGTTATATAGCTTGTTCTGGATAGCGTAGTTGATGAGGGCGCCTAGGAAGACGATGTCGGTCCCCGAGCGCAGAGAAGCATAAGCGTCCGCCGTGGCTGCCGTGCGCGTGAAGCGAGGGTCGACCACGATCAACTTGGCGCCGTTGGTGCTCCTCGCCTCGTTGACCCAGCGCATGGCGACGGGATGGTTCTCAGCCGGGTTGGAGCCAATCACCAGGACGACGTCGGAGTTCTTGGCGTCCACCCAATCGTTCGTCATAGCACCGCGACCGCCAGTGGGGCCGATACCGGCCACCGAAGGCGAATGTCATATGCGGGCCTGGTGTTCCAGATAGACTATCCCCAAAGCTCTAGCTAGCTTTGTCGACAGATAGCCCTCTTCGTTGTTGTTGGCGGCGCCGCCGAGCCAGGCTATGCCTTCGGTGCGGTTCACCGGGACTGCTTTTCCGTCGACGGTAGCCGTCGCTACCCAAGTGGCGTCGCGCGTCTTCTTGATCCGCTTTGCTATCTCGCTGATCGCCTCATCCCACGTCTTGTCCTCCCAGTCTGCCGAGCCTGGAGCTCGGTGCTTGACAGTATGCAGGCGGAGCGGGCTGGTGGAGAGCTCGCGGACGGCAATACCTTTGGGGCACAGAACGCCGCGGTTGACGGGGTTGTCGGGGTCGCCCTCGAGGTTGGTGACGTGGCCCGTGTCATTGGTGGCGACGATGAGGCCGCAGCCGACGGAGCAGAAGGGGCAGATGCTGGCGCTTTCGCCGATCTTCTTATGGAGTTGCAGGCCGCCGGCTGCATCCGCGGGTCCAAGGCCTGCCGCCAGCAGCAGGCTACCGCCACCCACGCCTGCGGCTGAGAGCTTGAAGAAGTGTCTTCGGGTCAGTGTTGCCATGAATCAGCCTCCTGAGGGTAACGCAAGTGAGGGGACAATTTGCCGGCGGACGCCACTGTCTTCACGGCCGGATAGGTCAGTGAGGGCTCATTCCCGGGAAATGAGGCTGCTCTCGTTAGCAGTCTTCCCAGCAGAATTGCGACAGTAATGACTGGTGTCCGTTCATTCCAGCGACTATGTGCTATCTCCCACTAGGGAGGGTAACGTAGGATCGATCTCAGCGCAATACCAGCGGGAGTTTCGTAGCAGTGCGGGCAGAGAGTTGACCTGCCCCCCGAAAACGAGTCCAGATCCAATGTTACTCTTCAGCGAGGGAACGGAAACTGGTGGACCGAGGAAAGGGCGTGGGCTGCCAATATTCCATCCGTATCTGGGAGAGCGGCGGTGGCAAACCGGGACCGCCGAATGCCGGCAGAGGACGCAAATCCTCTGCCTAGAAACCAGATGGTCTACGACTCAGGGCGTGAAGAAGGCCGGGCTCAACGCCCGGCTTCCTAACGCTGGAGCGGGGGACGGGATTCGAACCCGCGACATCCTGCTTGGAAGGCAGGAGCTCTACCGCTGAGCTACCCCCGCGCCAGCACTCAAGTATACCGGGGTCTTCGGCGGGCGGCAATGCGACCTACCCGACCTCGTGCGGCTAACGGCCTTCCTTCTGGGACATCGAAATCGAAAGCAAGATTGTGAAGGAGATCGACTCGATAGTAACCGCTGCGTCGCCCGATCTCTGCGGCTCCGTTCCGACTAGGGCCTCGCCGGGCGGGCGCGGAAATCGGGCAGCCAGGCCAGCCATCGCGGCAGGTACCAGTTCCAGCGACCGAGCAGCGTCATCGTCGCCGGCACGAGGACGGTGCGTATGAGCGTCGCGTCGATGATAACGGCCACCGCCAGGCCGAAGCCGATCTGCTGCAACTGGCTCAGCCGCCCGGTAGCGAATGCGCCGAACACGGTCACCATGATAAGCGCCGCGCCCGTGATTATCCGTCCCGTGTGACGCACGCCGAACGACACGGCCTCGCGGTTGTCCCCCGTCTCGTCGAACCGCTCCCTGATCCGGCTCAGCAGGAACACATGGTAGTCCATCGACAGGCCGAAGAGGACGGCGAAGAGAAGAAGCGGCACCCAGAACGCGATCACGTCGAGCTTCTCGAAGCCGAAAACCTCATGCAGGAAGCCGTGCTGGAAGACGAGTACGAGCAGCCCGTAGGCCGCTCCGACGGACAGCAGGTTCATCGCAATGGCGCTCAGGGGCACGACGATTGACCGGAACAGCACAAGCAGGAGGATGAAGCTCAGGAACAGGACGACGGCCAAGACGATCGGCGTGTAGTTCGATACCATGATCAGGATATCGGTGATGAGATCGCTTTCGCCGGTGACATAGACCCTCGCGTCCAGGCCTGAGAACGACGCGGGCACGTATTCGCTTCGCACACGGCGGACGGTGTCCGTTGCCGCGTTGCCGGCGTAGTCGCCGTTCATGGGCGCTGAGACCAAAGCCAGGTCGCCAGCGTCGTTCACTTCGACACTGACGGACCCGAAGATGGGGTCGGCCTGCAAACGCGACACGAGGGAGTCGATCCCACCCTGCACGGCGGCCGACCTCACGTCCGGAGCGTCGATGACGATCTCCAGCGGGGCCACGAGGCCGGCGGAAAACTCGCTGTTCAAGATTGCGAACGCCTTGTGGGCGTCGCTGCTCGGCGGCACCATGCTGACGCCCGAGAAGCCTCGCCGCATGCCGACAAACGGCGCCGCCACGACGATGAGGAAGACAACGGTTATGCTCACGCTGAGCAGCGGACGCCTCATGACGAGCGCGGCGGCGCGCGCCCAGAAGGGGCTCTCCTCCGCGACCGGGTAGCCGCGGCCGGGCAGACGTATGGCAAGCCTGTTGACGCCGTCGCCGATCAGCCCAAGCAGTGCCGGCAGCAGCGTCAAGGCCGCGGCCACGGCGCAGACCACGACCACCGCGGCGCCCAGCGCTATGCTGAGGAAGGTCTTCTCCGGGACCATCAGGAGGGCAAGCAGGGAGACCATAACGGTGCCGCCGGAGAACAGGACCGCCTGTCCAGCAGTCGCTCCGGCCACGCGCACGGCCTCGTTCTTCTCGACGCCTTTCCGCCGCTCCTCGCGGAAGCGCTCCACGATCAGGAGCGAGTAATCGATGCCGACCGCCAGGCCGACCATCGTAATGATGTTCTCGACGATGGTATCCATCGTGACAAAGTGGCCGATCAGAGTGACAAGACCAAAGCCGACGACGATCCCGAACAGCGCCAGAAGAAGCGGCAACCCGGCAGCAGCAGCCGTGCCAAAGACGAACACAAGCACGATCAGGGCGACAGGGATGCCCAGCGTCTCGGCCTTCATGAGGTCGCTGTTCGCCGTGTCCATGAAGGTGTTGTTGCTGCTTCCCTCCCCCATGGTGAGCACGGTGAAGCCGTCGCGGCCGTTCATCCCCTTCACGTAGTCGACGAGAGGTCCGACGTTGCTGGCGGCCTCCTCCGCCGGTGCGTTCAGGGTCGCCGGCAGGACGGTAGTGTGGCGGTCTGCCGAGATGAGCGGCGCGGCGCTGGTCTCGAAGAAGCTGACCACGGAGGACACCAGCGGCGTGCCGTCCGGCTTCTTCAAGGCCTTGATACCATCGGTCAGCCCGATGGTGAACGTCCGGAAGCCGGCGTCGTCGACCGTCTTGTCCGGCGACTGCACGATCACAACTTCCTGCGCCTGCGCGGGCCCGTGCATTCGCTGCTCCAGCAGGTCGCTGCCTTTGGCGGACTCGGGCGTGAAGAAAAGCTTGAAGTTGGAGTTGACGACGTCGCCTATGTTGCGCGCGAAGAGACCGCCCGCGACCAGGACGATAAGCCACAGGACGACGACAACCCGAGGCCTGCGAGCGCAGATTGCGGCGAGACGGCCGGTGATTGCAGCCAATCGTCGGTTCCCTTCTTGAGCGTCACCGGCTCAGAGCAGGACGAGAAGCGGTGTGCCCGGCTCCACCTGCTGCCCGACGGTGACGTAGACCGCCTTAACCTGGCCGCCGCGGTGCGCGTGCAGCTCGTTCTGCATCTTCATCGCTTCGATGACGACGAGCACGGCCCCCGCCTCGATGTGGTCGTTCGGCGCCACCAGCACCTTCTGGATGACGCCCGCCATCGGCGATATCTGCACCCATTCCTCGTCCGCCTGCGCCGGCGTCATGTCCGCGGCCGGCGTCACCGCCGGATGGGCGACGCGCGTCGTCGCTATCGAGTAGGCGCGGCCGTTCACGACGACCTCGAAGCCGTGCGGCGAGCCCTCGGCGAAGACCTGGAACGGCCGCCCATCGACGATAGCCGAGTACTCGGCAGAGCCGCCTATCCGCTCCAGCCGGACCTCGTGCCAGACCTCGCCGAGCCTGGCGGCGACGTGGTCTTGCCGCTCTTCGATCTCGACGTCGCTCTCCTCGTCGCCAAGCTTCAATCGGTGCTTCGCCGCCATGGTGCCCCTCTCACGGGCGGGTCGCAACTCCCTGCCGGTTCCCCGCCGCGCATCGCGGCCTGCCGCTGGTACGTCTTCCAGGCGCCGCCGTCCCTCGCCGAAATGGCCACCCGCACCTGCTTCTCGCGTCGATGCGCCAGGACAGCGGCCGCCAGCAGGGCAATGCGCCTCCCCTCGTCGTCACTGCCGGCCGTGACCTCGAACTCGCGCTCCAGGAACGTCGTATGGATGTCGCCGGCCAGGAAGCGGGGGTCGCGCAGGATACGCAGATGCAGCGGCACGTTCGTGTCGATGCCGACGACGACGAACTCCGCCAGGGCGCGTCGCATGCGGCGGACCGCTTCGTCGCGGTCGTGCCCCCAGGCCAAGACCTTGGCGATCATGGGATCGTAGTAGTAGGGGATGTCGCTGCCCGCGAAGAGCGCACTGTCGACGCGGATGCCGGGGCCTGCCGGCTCGCTGACGTAGTCGACGCGGCCCAGCGACGGCAGGAAGTCGCGGAACGGGTCCTCAGCGGCGATGCGACACTCGATCGCCCATCCACGCAGCTCGACGTCCTCCTGTCCGAAGGAGAGCCGCTCGCCGGCGGCGATCCGCAACTGCTCGGCAACGAGGTCGATGCCGGTCACGAGCTCCGTAACGGGGTGCTCGACCTGGAGGCGAGCGTTGATCTCCAGAAAGTAGAAGCGGCCGTCCTCGTCGAGCAGGA
The DNA here is from genome assembly GCA_022865685.1 of Dehalococcoidia bacterium. GTDB lineage: Bacteria > Chloroflexota > Dehalococcoidia > DSTF01 > JALHUB01 > JALHUB01. The sequence continues at coordinate 6,485 of JALHUB010000073.1, forward strand.
ACTCGGCGGTGCCGGCGTTCCGGTAGCCCGCGGCGCGCGCGACTTCGACGGATGCGGCGCACAGCTTCTCGCGAAGAGAGGCGTCGATGGCCGGCGATGGCGACTCCTCGATGAGCTTCTGATGGCGCCGCTGTATAGAGCACTCGCGCTCCCCCAGGGCCACGACGTTGCCGTGAGCATCGGCGAGGAACTGCACCTCGACGTGGCGGACCCTGTCGAGGAACTTCTCGATGTACAGATTGTGGTCGCCGAAAGCGGACGCCGCCTCGCTGCCGGCGACACGCAGCGCCGCTTCCATCTCGGTGCGGCTCCCGACGAGGCGAATGCCCTTGCCGCCGCCGCCGGACACCGCCTTGACGAGCACCGGGTAGCCGAGGCGGTCTGCGGCCGCCAGCGCCTCCTCGAAGCTCGCGGCGTTCTCCTCGCCGGGGACAACGGGCACTCCGGCCTCAGCGGCCAGCCGGCGGGCAGCTATCTTGTCGCCGAGGAGGCGCATTGTCCGCGACGACGGGCCGACGAAGGCGATGCCCGCCTGTTCGCAGGCGTCGACGAACGCGGGGTTATCCGCGAGGAAGCCATAGCCAGGATGGATCGCCTCGACTTGCGAGCGCCGGGCCGCGTCGATCACGCGCTCGATGTTCAGGTAGCTCTCGCCGGGCGTGCCCGGGCCGAGTAGATACGCCTCGTCGGCGTAGCGGACGTGCAGGGAGGTGCGGTCAGCTTCGGAGTAGACGGCGACGGTGGCGATGCCCAACTCGCGGCAGGTGCGCATCACCCGCAGAGCGATCTCGCCGCGATTAGCTACCAGCAGCTTCTTGAACAAGTCCTCTCTCCCGTTGGCTGGCGCGTAACAGTCCGGCCCGCGTAGGTCGGGCGTCCCGCCCGACCGTGCTCGTGTCAGCTACGCGGGCAGGATGCCCGCTCTACGCGAAACGACAACTACCCCTTCTTAACACAGGGGCAGCGCGTCGACAAGGCACGGCAGCCCGACGCGACTACGTCTTCTCGGCGACCTCAAGCCGCAACCGCGCCCGGAGCTCGTCGACGGGCATGGCGCCGAGGTTCTCGCCGCTGCGCAGTCGCACGTTGACGGTGCGCGCTTCCGCCTCCTTATCACCGACGACGAGCATGTACGGCACCTTCTGAAGCTGCGCGTCGCGGATCTTCGCGTTCATCCGCTCGTTGCGGTCGTCGACTTCGACGCGCAGATCCGCCTGCTTGAGTGCTTCTGCGACCGTGCGCCCGTACTCGACGTGGCGATCGGCAATGGGCACGACGACCGCCTGCACCGGCGACAGCCACAGCGGGAAGGCGCCGCCGTACAGCTCGATGAGGTGGGCGGTGATGCGCTCCATGGTGCTGATGACGCCGCGATGGATCATGACCGGCTGGTGCTCGCGGCCGTCCTCGCCGATGTACGTCAGCTCGAAGCGGTGCGGCAGATGGAAGTCGAGCTGTATCGTCGAAAGCGTCTCCTCGCGGCCGAGGACGTCGCGGATCTGGACGTCGACCTTCGGGCCGTAGAACGCGGCCTCGCCCACGGCCTCGACATAGGGCAGTCCGAGCGCGTTCATCGCCTCGCGCAGCTTTTCCTCGCTGAGGTCCCACATCTCGTCGTTGCCGACGTACTTCTCGCTGTCCTTCGGGTCGCGCAGGGAGAGACGGTAGGAGTATTCGCCGATGCCGAGCACGCGGTACGCCTTCTCCATCAGCTTGACTACGCCCGCGAACTCGCTGCCGATCTGGTCAGGCCGGCAGAAGATGTGGGCGTCGTTCAGCGTCATCGCGCGCACGCGGGTCAGACCGCCCATGACGCCCGACTTCTCGAACCGGTACATCGTGCCCAGCTCAGCGATGCGCACCGGCAGGTCGCGATAGCTGCGCAGCTTCGACGAGTAGATGAGGATGTGGTGCGGGCAGTTCATGGGCCGAAGCACCATCTCCTCGTGCTCGAGCTGCATGGGCGGGAACATCAGCTCCTTGTAGTGGTCCCAGTGGCCCGACTTGACGTAGAGGTCCTTCTTCGCGATGTCCGGCGTATAGACGTGCAGATAGCCGCTATCGCGCTCCTCCTTCGTGATGTACTCCTCAAGGAGGCGGCGGACCGTTGCCCCCTTCGGCAGCCACAGCGGCAGGCCGGCCCCGACGACGCTGCTGGTCATGAACAGCTCCAGCTCGCGGCCCAGGCGCCGGTGGTCGCGCTGCTGGGCGTCTTCGAGGCGGCGCAGGTAGTCGTCGAGCTCCGCCTGCGTCCCGAAGAGGGCGCCGTAGATGCGCTGGAGCATCGGCCGGTGCTCGTCACCCCGCCAGTAGGCGCCGGCGACGTTCGTCAGCTTGAACGCCTTCACCTCGCCGGTACGCTCGACGTGCGGGCCGGCGCAGAGGTCGACGAAGCCGTCCTGGCGGTAGATGCTGACCTTGTCGCCCTCGACGTCATCGATTAGCTCCAGCTTGTAGGGCTGCGCGGCGAAGAGCTTGCGCGCCTCCTCCTACGACGCCTCCTCATGCTCGAACGGAACGTCGGCTGCGATGATCTCGCGCATCTTCTGCTCGATGACGGCGAGGTCCTCCGGCGTCAGGCTGCGCGGGAGATCGAAGTCGTAGTAGAAGCCGTTCTCGATGGCCGGGCCGATCGCGAACTTCGCCTCGGGGAACAGGGAGAGGACGGCCTCCGCCATGATGTGCGACGCTGAATGTCGCATGCGTGTCAGTCGCTCGTCTTTCGAATCCATGTGACGTCTCCTGGCCGATCTAAGCGAAAAGCCCCTCGCCAAGGGACGAGAGGCCACGTGGTTCCACCCCTGTTTCTCCCGACAATCCTATCGGGACTCATTTCGGCCGCTAACGGGTGCCTCCGGGGGCGCCTACTCGCAGGCTTTCGGCGCCCGGCTCACAGGCGGTTCTCACGGCATTCCGGCGGGGCGCTTTCAGCCGCGGCGCCCCTCTCTGCCGCCATCCAGCCGCTACATTGTCCTGATCATCGCCTTTAGCTATGGTGGGCGATACTGGACTTGAACCAGTGACCTCTGCCATGTCAAGGCAGCGCTCTAGCCAACTGAGCTAATCGCCCCAGAACAGAACGATGATAGCAGAGGGTCGGAGGCAAGTCAACGAACGGCAGACTCGGAGAGCACGCTTGACAGGCAGCCGCCGCAGGGTATGATGATCGCAGGTTGAGCTTGTTCCGCAGGAGGCTAAGATGGCAGTGCACGGATACGTTCTCATCGAGGCGGAGGTAGGCAGGGCACGGGCGATAAGCGAAGGGATCTCGAAGCTGAGCAACCCGGACGCCCGCATCGTCGCCGTCGACACCGTGACCGGCCCCTACGACGTAATCGTGCAGTTGGAGGCGGAGGACCTGGACCGGCTGGGTCGCTGCATAACCGACGTCCTGCAGCGCGTGGAGGGCGTCGAGCGTACGACGACCTGCCTCGCCGTCCGGTCCTGAGCTATCCGCTTTCCCCGCGCTTCGCTGTACACTTGTATGAGACGCCGTTGCCTCTACAGGCGGCGGTTCTCTTTGCCGCAAAAGAGGCTAGCCTTTGCTGAGTGTCGAAGAGGCGCTGGATAAGATCCTGGGCTACGTGCACGTCCTCGAGACGGAGGAAAAGCCGCTTCTCGATGCGCTGGGACAGGTGCTGGCTCAGGACGTGACGGCGGAGTTCGCGATCCCACCGCTCGACAACACGGCGATGGACGGATACGCCGTCCGCGCCGTCGACACCGAGGGCGCGACTCTGCAGAATCCGAAGCGCCTCCCGGTCGCGGGCGAGCTGGCGGCGGGCGCCGTCTACGAAGGCGAGCTGCAACCCGGCACTGCCGTCCGCATCATGACCGGCGCGCCGATGCCCGGCGGCGCCGACGCTGTCGTCCCGTTCGAGGACACCGACGAGCCGTCCGGCAGGGAGTTCGGGACCTTCGCCAAACCGGTGGAGTCGGTCGCCGTCTACCGCAGCGTGAAGAAGGGCGACAACGTGCGCTACGCCGGCGAAGACATAGCCGCAGGGGCGCGCGTCATCCCGAAAGGCACTCTCCTGCGGGCATCGCACGTTGGGGCGCTGGCGGCTATGGGAAGCGCGACGGTCCGCGTCATCCGCCGTCCGGTCGTCGCCGTGCTGTCGACGGGTGACGAGCTGGTGCCCCTGGGACAGCCGCTCGGGCCCGGCCAAATCCACGACAGCAACACTTACAGCGTATCGGCCCTCGTGAAGGAGAGCGGTGGCATCCCTAAGGTGCTCGGCATCGCCGCCGATAACGTCGACGCCCTTACGGCGAAGGTCCGCGGCGGCCTGGACGCCGACATGCTGCTCACCTCCGCCGGCGTCTCCCGCGGCGACTACGACGTGGTGAAGGATGTGCTGGCGCGCGAGGGCGAGATAGCCTTCTGGACGGTGCGCATGAAGCCGGGCAAGCCGCTCGCCTTCGGAACGTTCGCCGGCGACGCCGGCCGCGTGCCCCACATCGGCTTTCCGGGCAACCCCGTAAGCTCCATGATATCGTTCGAGCTGTTCGCGCGGCCGGCGATCTTCAAGATGATGGGCAAGACCGGCTGGCAACGCCCGACGCTCCGCGTCGTCGTCGAGGACCGCATTGCGAACAGGGACAGACGCCGCATTTTCGCGCGGGCCGTCGTCAGCGAGCGCGACGGGCGCTACTACGCGTCGCTGACAGGGCCGCAAGGCTCGGGCGTGCTGACGTCGATGATGATCGCCAACGCGCTGGCAATCGTGCCGGAGGACGTGCCCGAGGTGCGCCCCGGCGACGAGTTGACCGCGATGATGCTAAGATGGTCGCGCGAAGACGGATGAGATTGCGCGAGTTGTA
>JALHUB010000074.1 GCA_022865685.1 Dehalococcoidia bacterium
CAGGAGCTGCATCTGGGCGCGGCTCTCGATCTGGAAGACGCCGATGGTGTCGCCGGCGCAGATCATGTCGTAGACGGCGGCGTCATTGAAGTCGATGCGGCTCAGGTCGACGCAGCGGCCACGGCGCTCGGCGATAAGCTCCACGCACTCTTCGACCAGCGACAGCATCCCCAGCGCCAGGAAGTCGACCTTGATCATGCCGGCGTCGTCGACGGAGTCCTTGTCCCACTGGCAGACGTAGCGGCCCTCGATGCCCCCCCTCTCGATCGGCACCAGCTCCGCGACCGGCTTCGAGGAGATGATCATCCCGCCCACGTGCTGCGAGAGGTGACGCGGCATGCGGTCGATTTCCGCCGCCAGCTTCACGAAATCGCGCCAGAGGGGAGCGTCCGCCTTGTGACGGAACTCCGGCAGCGACGCCATCTCCTCCGGCAGGTCGTAGGCGTGTCGCGCCTCTACCCGCTTCGCCAGCTTGTCCAGCTCCGCCTCCGGCAGTCCCAGCGCCTTGCCCACGTCGCGGACGGCGGAGCGCATCTTATAGGTGATGATCTCGCCCACCAGCGGCGCGTGGTCCGGCCCGAACTCGTTGTGCACCCGCAGGATGAGCGCCTCGCGGATGTCGCGCGCGAAGTCGAGGTCGATGTCCGGCACCGACGTCCCCTCTTCGTTGAGGAAGCGCCCGAAGAAGAGGTTGTAGCGCAGCGGGTCGACGTGCGAGAGGCCGATGAGATAGCAGATGAGCGAGCTCACCGACGAGCCGCGCCCGCGACCCGGCGGCAGCCCGGCCATCGCCCGGGGCGAGCTTCCGCGCACCTTCGCCGCCTCCTCGCGCGCCATCTCCAGCAGTTGCCGGTAGACCAGGAAGAAGCCGGAGAGGCCGCGCTTGCGCACCATGCCCAGCTCCTCGCGCAGGCGGGCATCGACCTCCGGCGTTATGCGGCCATACCTCTCGCGGGCGGCCTCATAGCAGATGCGTTCCAGGTGGGAGTCGACGGTCTCACCCTCGGGCACCGGGTAGTCGGGGAAGCTGTAGCCGAGATCGCGCGTCAGGTCGAAGGTGCAGCGCTCGGCGATGCGGACGCTGTTGGCGAGTACCTCCGGCCATTCGGCGAAGAGCGCGGCCATCTCGTCCGGCGACTTCAGGTAGTACTCGGAGTTCTCGCGTCGCAGTTGGTGCGAGGCGTCGAGCGTCGTGCGATGACGGATGGCGACCATCACGTCCTGGAGTCGATGCCGCTCGCGGACGTGATAGTGGACGTTGTTCGTGGCGACGCAGCCCACGCCGAGTCGCTCCGCCAGCGCCGCCAGCGCTTGGTTGCGCTCGCGGTCGCCGTAGACGAGGTTGTTTTGCAGCTCGATCCAGAAGTTCTCCCTGCCAAACGCCTCGACGTAGCGTCGCGCCGCCGCCTCCGCCTCGCGAATATGCCCGGCGGCGATGAGCGACGGCACTTGGCCCTTCTTGCAGCCGGATAGGGCGATTAGCCCCTCGCTGTGTCGCGCCAGCGTCTCGAAGTCCACCTCCGGCTCGCCGCGCTTGCTCGACAGGTGGGCGTGCGTGAGGAGAAGGCAGAGATTGGCGTACCCCCGCTGTGTCTCGGCGAGGAGGGTGAGGTGGTGGTGGGGTTGTTCACGATTCTGCGGGTTGAAACCCGCAGCCTTCGCCAACCACGTCCTCTGCGGGAAGCTGAGGGATTCATCCCTCAGAGGCGTTCCCCTACTATCTACCTCAAGCGTAACCTCGGCGCCGGTGATGGGTCGTACGCCGAACGCCTTCGCCGTCTGGGCGAATGCCATCGCGCCGTAGAGACCGTCGTGATCGGTTAGGCCGAGGGCGTCGTAGCCGAGATCGCGGGCGCGCAGTGCCAGCTCCTCCGGCGTCGATGCGCCCTCTCGGAGGGAGTAACAGGAGTGGCAGTGGAGTTCAACGTAGTTCCCGGACATCTTGGGAACTCAGGACTCTCCCAACAGATAGGCCTCAAGTTGAGGCTCATCACGGTCGACGTAGTAGAGAGCGTCAATAGCGAATGGGTCTCCGAGCGCCTTGAGCTCTTCGAATAACAGCTCCAGGCAATTGGGACCAAACTTTCTTTCGAGCTTTTGCGCCATCCTAGCGTTGTGGTATTCACCAAGAATCGGCTCAACAACCCTGACAAAAGCGGAGGGTGGTACTTTGCCTACGCCGATCTCCCGGAGCGTGTACATTACCAGCTTCGATGCGATAGTCGGCCCTACCCCGTGGATATCGTCAAAGCCGCGAAAAACGGTTAGCGCACCCCATTCATCCACCGATTCGACCAGCGCTCGGTGCAGTCCTCCATTCACTGAAACTGCAGCTTCCTTGAATGTCCGAGCGTAGCGAGTATGAGCCCCGTCCGTGTCCATTCTGTAATGGTAGAAGCGAACCTCGGCTAGTCGGCGCTGAATGTCTTGCTCCTTGAGACCCAGCACAACAGTGAGATCAAAGACACCGGCTTTGACCAGAAGTTGAGGCAGAGACTCACCGCCAGCTTGGATACCCCAAATCGGTTCCCACCCCCTGGCCACTCTGGTGAATGGCTGACGATCGTACGCTGCAATAACGATCATCCGGAACAGGCTTCCCGGGTCCTCCTGCAGTATCGCTCTAGTGAACCCGGCCCTCTCAGAGTGAAGCACATAGGCGGGTATTTTCCTGCCCTGATAGACCTCGACGAGCTTGCTGGCAAGACCCGCCACCGAGAGAGACGACCTCGTTGCGGGCTCTGCGATTCCCACGTCGTGAACACTCCCTTCAACCTCCACAAGACATACAGAGCAAAGCGTATAGCCCTTGCCTTCGGGACCGCGGTTGTCTCGCAGCCAGCGGACAAGCTCATCAAGCGTGTCCCCACACACTTTGCGGACGCTGGTCTTCTTGAGGCCACGCCTGATTTGGAGAGTCCGGCAGTCAGCCCGATGCAGTTTCATGTACCCAGGGTCGCTCCCACCAAAGTCGTTGTACACATACACTGGCCCAGACTCGAGTCGTGCTTCATATCCTGCGTCATCGTTGTAGTAGATAGACAGCATGGCTCCCTCCTGCCCGATCAAGATTGGGCTAGTATTCTTGGAGAAACCATGAGCCCTTGTCAAGGTCGCGATAGACTGTTAGCGCGCGGCCATCCTCCAGCAGCAGCCGGTAGTACAGCCGCGACACCTCCTCCCGCCACCACTCGTCGTCGATGCGCCACACGTCCTCCACCCGCTCGACGGCCAGTCGACGCCCGCCCAGCACAACGGCGACCGGCTCCCCCGATTCGTCCGTCGCCACTACGACCGGCCG
>JALHUB010000075.1 GCA_022865685.1 Dehalococcoidia bacterium
CTGGAAAGTCTCGGCTACGGGTATCCTATTCTCGGCCGTTGCAGCGGTATTCGTAAATTGGCATGTTCGTAATGTAGGGTCGGCGGTCGGACCCGCTAGAGGCGGGCAGGTCTCGGCTGAACGGGAGGACTAAAGTCCTCCCCTACATCCCTCCCCACCTCCGTCCCCTTGGTCCCGCCGAGACTGGAAAGTCTCGGCTACGTTGATAACGTCCTTACCAGCCGGAGTGAAGCCGCCGGCCGACGATCTCCTCACGGCTGGGGCAGATCGACTGGTAGTCGCAAAACGAGCAGTGTCTGCCGACGGTCGTCGGGTAGTCACGCTCGTTCACTATCTCGTTGTACGCGGTGTTCACCTCGGCCAGCGCCTCTTCGAGCTCTCGACGCTGCGGGCAGGCGCTCCAGGCGGTGCCGTCGTCGAGATACAGATAGGAGGCCCGGGCCACGGGGCGGCCGAGGCTTCTCTCCAGCATTACAGTATAAAGGTGAAGCTGTTGAACGTCGACCTCCTCCGGCCGGCGGCCCGTCTTGTAGTCGATGACGTGCAGGCCGTCCGCATCGTCGTCGACGCGGTCGATGCGGCCGAGAAGGGCAAGTTGCGGGCTGATCGGCGTCGCCAGGTAACACTCCAGAAGGAGCGGGCGCGCCGCGAGGTCGTGCTCGCGGGCGAAGGTGCGCATCTGGGCGGCGGCGCGCTCGCGCCAGCGCTCTTCGTCGTCGAGGTCGCTGAAGCCGGAGCGATTCTGCTGCCAGCTTTCGAGGAGGAGGTCGAGCAGTCGCTCGGGGGTGCGCTCTTCGGGCTCGGGCAGGGAGAAGAACGCCTTGAGGGTGTTGTGGACATGGGCGCCCATGGTGTTGTGGGCGGACGGCCGCGTTGGCATGCCCTCGACATAGCGGTACCGGTAGCGCCGGCGGCATTCGCGGAAGACCCTGAGGCGGAATGATGAGAGTTTGAACATATCCTTTGGGCAGGCACAGGGGCCTGCCCCTACCATGCTATGGACGCGACAGCTCCGGCAGCTCGTCGCTGCTGAAGGCATTTTCGATGTGCTCCAGGCGCAGGAGGCGGCCCAGCGGCGTGAGGTCGACGGCGATGACGTCGATGCGCCGTTCTTCGGCGCTTTGGGGATGCTCATCACAGTAGGCATCGGCGGCAGCGGCGATGCGAGCGCCTTTGCGCGGCGTTAGCGACTCGGCCGCGCTACCCATGGCGTCGCCGCGCCGCGTCCGCACCTCGACGAAGACGAGGCAGCCGTCGCTCAGCGCGATTATGTCAATTTCCCCCTCGCGGCAGCGGAAGTTGCGGGCGAGGATGTCGTAGCCCTTCGATTCGAGATGAGCGACCGCGACCCTCTCGCCGAACTGCCCCAGTCGCAGGCGCTCGCTGCTCACGAGTAGCCTCCGACGATACAGTCGCGCACGGGCGCGAAGGAGCGCCGGTGGATCAGGCAGGGGCCGTGCCGGGCCAGCGCCTCCAGGTGCTCGGCGGTGGAGTAGCCTTTGTGATGAGCGAAGCCGTATTCGGGGTAGAGGGCGTCGTACATCGTCATGACGTGGTCGCGGTGCACCTTGGCGACGATGGACGCCGCGGCGATGGAGATGGAGAGGGCGTCGCCGTCGGTGATGCCGTGGTGCGGGATGTCGACTTCGGGGAGGGCGAAGGCGTCGACGAGGGCGTACTCGGGGACGGGCGTCAGGGCGGCGAGTGCCTCCGCCATGGCAAGGCGTCCCGCCGGCGCGATTCCGAGGGCGTCGATGCGCTCCGGGGGGACAGCGCCGACGCCGACGGCCAGGGCCTTGGCGCGAATCTTCCGGGCGAGGTCCTCGCGCCGGGGGGCGGACAGCAGTTTGCTGTCGCGAACGTCGGCGAGCCAGGCGAAGCGGGAGCGCGGTGGCAGGATGACGGCGGCGGCGACGACGGGGCCGGCGAGGGGGCCGCGTCCCACTTCGTCGACGCCGGCGATGAGGCGGAGACCCTGCTTCCAGAGGGTCCGCTCGTGGTCGAAGGTGGGTCGGAGGGCCATCGCTGCCTCCGGCGATTCGGTGCAGATCATCTTCTGCAAGCGATGCTAGCACAGGCGGTGGTGCCGAGAAAGGGCGGCGTGCCGGCGAGGAGAGCAGGGAGGGAGGGATCCGCTGCTGTTTTCCTGCACCGCGCCCTAAAGGACGCGGCATCGACTCATCCGTGCGGGCGTGCCGCGCCACAATCGGGTCATCGATCATCGCCTATCGTGCCGCGGCCCTGGGCAGGCGCGGGGGCCTGCCGCTACGGGACCCTCGCCCCGACAGAAGATGTTCTTTGCCACGTATCGTCCGATCCAACGTCAGGCAGGTGGTGCCCGCCTCACCGGGGACGAGAACCCCAGACCGGCGACGTGGAGGGCTGAAGCCCTCCTCTACATTGCGCGACGCGGCGTCGAGTCGTGGGGCTATGGTATCATCGCTGCCAGCCGGGAAGGTCGAAGGAGGGAAAGATGCCGATTGTGCGGGTCGAGATGTGGACGGGGCGGACGCACGCCCAGAAGCAGGAGCTGGCGAGGGCGATTACGGAGGCGGTGTGCGCCATCGCGGAGACGACGCCGGAAGCGACGATAATCATCTTCGAGGACGTCGAACGGAGCAACTGGGCGCTGGCGGGCGTCCTGGCATCGGACGAGGAGACGTAGCAGGGTTTCGCAGGATGCGCCGGACACTCGTAGCGTCCGATAATCGCATGTCCGAAGGCATGAGGCATCCGTCTTCGAGGGCCGTTGCGTTCGGGTTCCTTTCCGTCCGTATCTCTGTCTGATATAATCTTAGATGGTATAAAAGTCACAAAGTCTCTAATTAGGAGTCGGCATGAGTTCTCGCTGGATGCGCAACACGTTCATATACTTGCTCATCGTCGTCGCCGTCGTGGCGATTGTCTGGTCTTTTCTGGGCAGCAAATCGCCCGGCAGCGAGACGATCGACATCAGCCAGGTCATCACTATGGTGCGCGACGGTGAGGTAAAGAGCATCGACATCTCCGGCGACAACCTAACCGTCACTCCAAACGACGGCAGCACGACGTACAAGTCGCGCAAGGAAAGCGGCTCCGACATCTACCAGATCTTCAGCGACGCCGGTCTCACGAGCCAGCAGTTGCAGGGCGTCAGCATCAAGGTGGCTTCCGGGAGCAAACTCGGCAGCGTGCTTCCCTTCCTGCTGCAACTGGTGCCGTTCATTATCCTGGGAGCGATACTGATATTCATCTTGCGCCAGGCGCAGGGGTCGAACTCCCAGGCGATGAGCTTCGGCAAGAGCCGCGCCCGCATGTTCAGCGGCAACAAGTCAACGGTGACATTCAGCGATGTCGCCGGAGTGGACGAGGCGAAAGAGGAGTTAGAGGAGATTGTCGAGTTCCTCAAGTATCCGGAGAAGTTCGCCTCACTGGGGGCGCGCATCCCGCACGGCGTGCTCTTGCTCGGGTCGCCGGGAACGGGGAAGACGCTCTTGAGCAAGGCCGTGGCCGGCGAGGCGGGCGTGCCCTTCTTCTCGATCAGCGGCTCTGAGTTCGTGGAGATGTTCGTGGGCGTGGGCGCCTCGCGTGTGCGCGATCTGTTCGACCAGGCGAAGCGCAACGCGCCCTGCATCGTCTTCGTCGACGAGATCGACGCGGTGGGCAGGCAGCGCGGCGCGGGCCTTGGCGGCAGCCACGACGAGCGCGAGCAGACGCTGAACCAGATCCTGGTGGAGATGGACGGCTTCGACACGAATACGAACATAATCGTCCTGGCCGCGACCAACCGGCCGGACATCCTGGACCCGGCGCTGCTGCGTCCCGGCCGTTTCGACCGGCACGTCATTCTGGACCGCCCCGACATCAAGGGTCGCAGAGCGATCCTCGAGGTGCACATCCGTGGGAAGCCGTTGGACAAGGACGTACAGCTAACCGACCTGGCGAAGCAGACGTCCGGCTTCTCCGGCGCTGACCTGGCGAACCTGGTGAACGAGGCCGCTCTCCTGTCCGCCCGACGCAACAAGAAGCGGCTGGGCATGGCCGAGTTCAACGAGGCGGTCGACCGCGTGATAGCGGGACCGGAGCGCAAGAGCCGCGTCATTAGCCCGAAGGAGAAGGAGATCATCGCCTACCATGAGGCGGGGCACGCGCTGGTGGCCCGAATGCTGCCGAACGCGGACCCGGTGTACAAGGTGACGATTGTCTCGCGCGGCATGGCGGGCGGCTTCACGCGCTTCCTTCCTGAAGAAGACCGTCATATCAAGACGCGCTCGCAGTTCCAGGACACGCTGGCATCGAGCCTCGGCGGCCACGTGGCGGAGGAGATTGTGCTCGGCGAGATGACGACGGGTCCGCAGAGCGACATCGAGTCGGCGACGAAGATCGCGCGGCAGATGGTGATGCAGTGGGGCATGAGCGAGCGGCTTGGCCCGCGCACGTTCGGTCGCAAGGAGGAGCTGGTGTTCCTCGGTCGCGAGATCACCGAGCAGCGCAACTATAGCGAGAAGGTGGCGGAGGAGATCGACGAAGAGGTCCGCCGCATCATAGACCACGCCTACCAGGTCGCGAAGAAGATACTGATGGAGAACCGCGGCAAGCTGGACCAGATAGCGCGCCGCCTGATTGAGGTGGAGACGCTGGAAAGCGACGAGCTGCAAAGGGTCTTCAACGCGCCGCTCGACGAGCAGTTCCCGCCGGCGGTCGAAGCGAACGGCGGGGCAGAGCAGCCGAAAGAGGAGCCGAAGCCCGAGGGACAAGAGGGACAAGAGGGCCAGGAGGGCCCGGCCCAGGCGCCAAAGCCGGGACTGGCCTGGGGGGGGAGCGGCCCCACGCATACGTAGTCGAGACTGCCCGGCAGTCATGACGGGAATGCCCGCCTGAGGCGGGTATTCTTGTGGGTGCGAACAACGCAGGATGGGCACTGGCCGCGAAAACGACCGCGGCGGGTACGGAGCTCCGCCGCTACCAGGTTGACAGGTTCAGCGTCTGAACGGTAGACTGGGTTGGTTCTGCGTCAAAGGAGGACTCCCATTTACGCTATAGTGCGCAGCGGCGGCAAGCAGTATCGAGTTGAAGTCGGCAGCAAGATCGACGTCGAAAAGCTATCAGCAGCCGAAGGCGATAAGGTCGAGCTGGCGGACGTCTTGCTGCTCGCAGACGGCGGTCAGGTGACGGCGGGCAACCCGACGGTCGCGGGCGCGAAGGTGACGGCGCAGGTGGTGGAGCAGGGTCGCGGCCCGAAGGTGGTGATCTTCAAGTACAAGGCGAAGGTCCGCTACCGGAGGCGGACGGGACATCGCCAGCCGTACACACGTCTGGCAATCGAAGAGATCGTCGCGCCGGGTGGTGAAAGCGCTGAGCCGAAGAAGCCGCGGCGCAGTCGGGCGAAGAAGCAGGAAGAGGAGAACGAGGGCTAACCCTCGATGAGATAGAGATGGCACACAAGAAGGGAATGGGCAGCTCCCGCAACAATCGCGACAGCCCGGGCCAGCGGCTCGGCGTGAAGCGGTACGACGGGCAACTGGTGCTGCCCGGCACGATCATCCTGAGACAGCGCGGCACCCGCTTCCATCCCGGCGAGAACGTGGGGCTCGGCCGCGATTATACGATCTATTCCCTCGTTCGGGGCAAGGTGAAGTTTGGGCCGTACGCGAAGGGCCGGCGCAAGCAGGTCAGCGTGTACGAGAGTGAAGAGTAACATGAAGAAGGGCATTCATCCGGACTACGTCGAGGCGACGGTGCACTGCGCCTGCGGCAACACGTTCACCACCCGCTCCACGAAGAAGGAGCTGCGGGTCGAGGTGTGCAGTCGCTGCCACCCGTTTTTCACAGGCGAGCAGCGAATCGTGGACACGGCGGGGCGCGTCGAGCGCTTCAAGCGGCGCTACGGCCTCAAGTAGAAGGTTTCGATTCCAGTAGAAGGGGCGGGGAGTGATCCCGGCCCTTTCTTTTTGGCGACCGACTCATGATAGGCTGCGGGAGGACTGAAGCGGGAGGATTGAAGCGGGAGGATTGAAGCGGGAGGATTGAAGTCCTCCCCTACAAGTTCTTCCCCACATTCTTTTCGGCGAGACGGCAGGAGGGAATTGACAAAGGAGCAGGAACGGCTAATCCAGCATTACGGCGGCCAGGCGGTCATCGAAGGGGTGATGATGCGCGGCGCCCGCGGCATGGCCGTCGCCGTTCGAAAGCCTGACGGCGGCATTCGAGTCAAGTCGGAGTCGCTCGGCGGCGTGTACGTCGGACGGGTGCGACGGATACCGATTCTGCGCGGCGTCATTGTCCTCTGGGAGACGCTGGCGCTGGGCATGCGGGCGCTGGTGTTCTCGTCGGAGGTGGCGGCGGGAATGACGGAGGAGGAGGAGAAGGAGCCGAGCCCGGCGTATATCTGGATCGTCCTGGGGGTCACGCTGGCGTTTGCGGCGGCGATCTTCTTCGTCGCACCGCTGCTGCTGACGGGCTGGCTGAGCTCGCACATGAACGGCGCCCTGGTCGTGCTCGTCGAGGGCGTTGTGCGGCTGTTGATGCTGCTGGGGTACATCTGGGGGATCGGTTTCGTACCGGACATACGGCGCGTCTACGCCTATCACGGCGCCGAGCACCGCACGATCAATGCGTGGGAGGCGGCAGCGCCGTTAGAGATCGAATCGGTGCGACGGTTCAGCAACGAGCACGCCCGCTGCGGCACGGCGTTTCTCCTGACGGTGGCGGTCGTTTCGCTGGTGGTGTTCGTGCTGCTGGGGACGCCGAGCTGGTGGTGGCGGATCGCTTCGCGCGTGCTGCTGATACCGGTCATCGCGGCCGTGAGCTACGAGATCATCCGCGCGAGCGCCGACTTCCGGCGATTCCGAGTAGTGCGGTGGCTGTCGCGTCCGAGCCTGGCGTTGCAGGCATTGACGACGCGCGACCCCGACGACAGTCAGATCGAGGTGGCGATCCGGGCGCTGCGGGAGGTGCTGGCGACGGACGCGACCTCGTAGTGGCAGGGCTTCATACTTGTCGCGGCTTCCGATGATTCCGGGCGGGCGCAGGACGCCAGCTCCGCGGGATGGAAGAGACGACGGGAGGATTAAAGTCCTCCCCTACATTTCAGAAATAAACACCGCGTCCGAGACAGGAAGGTCGCGGCTGCGCCTCTTCTCGAGCACCGAAGGCACGCGCGACAACACGCGGACAGCAGAGAGGCGACGCGGAGGGCTGAAGCCCTCCTCTACATTGTGGAAACGGGCATGAACGCCGAGACTGGAAAGTCTCGGCTACGTTTTTCCTTTGCCGGGTGGGCTTTCTTCTGTCGGCAAGGCGGGCAAGATGCCCGCCCTACGCGAAAGGAACC